>JAGGZG010000071.1 GCA_021162125.1 Anaerolineae bacterium | reverse complement strand
CTTTGAGACCTTGCTTTTCAACGGGTACGCTGAAGAGGTGGCGGATCTGTACCCCGACCTGGACAACAGGAGATGGTTCTACTGAGACGCGCGTGGGTCGAAAACCGCGGCCTGTTGATTGTGGCGCATGTGGGAGCGCTGATCCCGCTGGCAAGGCTCGGATGGGCCTACCAGCAGGGGACTTTGCAGGTGGATCCCGTGGGGGTGATCACGATGCGCACAGGGCGGGCAGGGCTCACGTTGCTCCTGCTATCGCTGGCCTGTACGCCGCTGATCACGCTGACCGGCTGGGAGGCAGTAGGCCGTCTTCGGCGTGAGCCGGGCCTGTACGCTGCGGCGTATGTCGGCCTCCACGCTCTGACCTTTCTGGGCCTTGACTACGGGTTCGCTTGGTCGCTGATCGGGCGGGCGGTCTGGCAGCAGCGATACCTCCTGGCCGGTGTAATCGCGGGGGTTGTCCTGGGGGGGCCTGGCCCTCACTTCGCTCCGCGCCTGGCAGCGGCGTCTGGGGCAGGGTTGGAGCTGGCTGCACCGCCTGGTGTATCTGGCTGGGATCCTGGCTGTCTTGCACTTCCTCTGGCAGGTCAAGGACTTACGTGAGCCATTGTGGTATGCGATTGTGCTATCACTGTTGCTGCTCCTGCGGGTTCCTTTCATGCGCACGTGGATCGTTGCCACCCTTCGGCGCTTGCTGGCGTAAGTTGTCTGAACGGTACACGTTGATCCTTCTTGAACAAGGCGCAAGCCTCTGTACCTGAACCTGGCGACGAGCGATTGCTGGGCGCGCGATTCCGTTGTACTCTATTTCTCACGTAAGTATCTGTGTGCAGCCGGAAGGACGCGGTGGGATGAGCAGAGATTTTCCCAACATTCTATGGATCCAGTGCGACGAGCTGCGGGCTGATGCGCTTTCCTGCTATCCTGAGAACCCGTGGATCACGCCGCAGACCCCCAATATTCAGCGTATTGCCGAGTCTGGCGTGGTTTTTGAGCAGGCCTTTTGTCCTTCGCCGGTATGCATGCCGAGCCGCGGCAGCGAGATGACCAGCCAATATGTCCCGACGCTGGGCGTCTACCACAACGTCACCTCCCGCAATCGCGGGCAGTATCACTTCGACACCTCGTGGCGCACCTGGACGCGGGTTCTGCGCGACGCAGGTTATCGTGCGGTCAACGTGGGGAAGCTACACATCATCGACTACGATGCCTGGGACGAGAGCCTGAGCCCGCCACAGTTTCCCAACCCGAGGGCCTTGATAGCAACACAAGCTGAGGAGCTGGGCCTGGTGGTCTTGCCGGGCATCCAGTTGATCGTCGGCGGTACCTATCCACTGACTGACGGCGCGTGGGAGAGCTTCGGTCCGCATCGAGTGACGACGCTGGCACTGGAGAAACTGACGGAGCTGCAGCGACGTGCACAGCCATGGCTGTTGCGTGTCAGTTTCGTGGCGCCGCACACGCCGGTGCTGGCACCGCCTCCCTTTGACCAGTTGTATGACCCTGGGGCATTCCTCGACACTGGCGACGGCGAGAGGGTGGCAGGCCTGCCCGCGTACGAGCGGCACGTTGCCGAGCTGCAGGAGAGCCATGTGCTGACACCTGCGCAGGTGGCGCGGGCACGGGCCACCTATTATGGCTTGATGAGTGCGGTGGACCGGGAGATCGGACGGCTGTTGGACCGAGTACCGGAGGACACTATCGTGCTCTTCACGGCGGACCACGGCACGATGTTGGGCGAGTTGGGGCGGTGGCAGAAGCAGATCTTTCACTATTATGTGCATCGGGTGCCTTTTATCCTGCGGGCGCCGGGACTGGCCTCTGGTAGGCGTCAGGCGCCAATGGACCTGCTGGATACCGGGCCAACGCTCCTGGCACGTTGTGGTGTGCCCATCCCGGATGGCTTCCGCGGACAGGATGTGCTCGCCGACGGGTTTGAGGGCAAGGACATCTTTGGCGCATTTGGCTTTGGCACCCGTGGGGCCTATCTATACGAGGCCCTGGAACGCGGCCCGGATTGCCCGCGACGCATCTGTATCCGTAGCGGTTCCTATCGTCTGGATCTAAACATCAGAGTCGGTGGTAGGCGGACGGATCCTGAAGCCTGGGATGCCTTCTTCTGCGACCGACAGGTTGATCCCGATGAGCGCCGCAATGCCTGGGGCGACACTGAGACCACAGAGACGACGGCTGCATTAGTGGCGCGCTTGCTGGCATGGTATGATGCAATGGCAGTAGCGGGCATTTGACGTTGTGCCAGGCGAGGAATAGAGTGAGCAGGCTTTGAATCTTATGTTCGGAGGCATCTCGTATGGCAATGACACAGTTGCGGATTGGTATGATTGGGGTGGCGGGTCGGGGTGGGTTGTGGCGTCACTGGCATGACCCCGCGGGTCGGTCGGTGGTGGTGGCGGGGGCAGACATCAACCCAGAACATCTGGCGGCCTTTCGCGCGCAGCATGGTGGTGATCCCTTCACGACCACTGACTATCGTGAGCTGCTGGCGCGGCCAGACGTCGATGCGGTCGCGGTTACGTCGCCGGACTGGCTGCATGAGGAGCACGCTGTGGCGGCCCTGGAGGCTGGTAAACATGTCTTCTGTGAGAAACCCCTGGCGATCACGACCGAGGGCTGCGACCATATCTTGGAGGCCTGGCGCCGGTCAGGTAAGCGGCTGATGGTGGGGTTCAATATGCGTTACATGAACATGTTCCGCACCATGAAGGAGATCGTGGATGCGGGGGTCATTGGGGAGATTAGGGCGGTGTGGGTGCGGCACTTCGTGGGCTTTGGAAGCGATTTCTACTACCACGACTGGCACGCCTCGCGCCGCAATACCACGTCGCTATTGTTGCAGAAGGGGTCGCACGATATCGACATTATTCACTGGATCAGCGGGCAGTACACCAGGCGCACAGCGGCATTTGGTGGATTGGACTACTTCGGCGGTGACAAGCCCAATGATCTGACCTGCCCTGAGTGTCCGGAGCGGGAGACGTGCCCGGAGGCGATCCTGACGGGCCGCCGTACCCAATGTGCCTTCCGTCGAGAGGTAGATGTAGAGGACAACCAGGTGATGATCATGGAGTTGGACGGGGGCATCAGGGCCGCATATCTGCAAAACCACTTCACCCCTGACTATCACCGCAACTATACCTTCATCGGCACGGAGGGGCGGCTGGAGAACTCGGAACCGGAGATGAAGGTGTGGGTGAAGACGCGGCGCTCTGGCACGTGGAAGGACCTGGCCGATCGCACGTATGAGGTAAAACCGGCGGCTGGTGGTCACGGTGGCGCCGATCCGGTGATCTGTAAGGATTTCGTGGATATGGTGCTGGATGGCAAGGAGCCGGTGGCGACCCCGCTGGCGGGCCGTATGAGCGTGGCGGCAGGCGTGGCGGCGGCCTACTCGATGCGCCATGGCGGTATTCCTGTCGAGGTTCCTCCGCCGCCCGAGTGGCTACGGTAGAAGGGGAAGGAACTTCAAGATGTCCTTTCGCATCTCGCCTGTATGGTGGCCGTTGCTGGCGGCGGCTTCCCCAGTGCTGGTTCCCTGGCTGCTCATTCGAAACCGCCGCTTCCAGGAGAATCGCGCGCGGGCGGCGGTGTTAAACCGGGCGCGGATAGCTGGCGCGGCGCCCCTGGCGCTCCCCGCGCTTGAGTCACTGGAGCTGACGGTGTTGGTGGAGTGGCGGGCTCGAGAGGGGTTTATCGGCGATGCCGGGGTCTCCTATTGGTTCAAGAGCGAGCGCGGGGCGTTGCTGTACGATGTGGGTTTCGGTCCAGCGCGCCCGGCATTTCCTCACAATGCCGCCAGGCTCGGCTTCCACCTGGATCAGGTAGAGGCGTTGGTCATCTCGCACCTGCACGCCGATCATATGGGAGGCCTGGCCGCGCAGCGTGCCCGGCAGGTGACGGTACCCACCGAGCTGATGCCGTCAGAGCCCAAGCCCTGTTTCCTGCCCGATAGGGCGGCGGCTCCGGGCTTTCGGGCCGAATTGGTCACGCATCCCAGGGTGCTGGGCGCTGGGATCGCCTCTACCGGCCCGCTGGCGCGGAGTCTGTTCATGTTTGGCCTGACGGAGGAACAGGCGCTGCTGGCCCGCATCAAGGGTAAAGGGTTGGCGGTCTTCACCGGCTGCGGTCACCCAACGATCGAGGTCATCCTGGAGATGGTGGCGCGTCTGTCCGATGAGCCGCTCTATGCCCTTGGCGGCGGGTTGCACTTCCCCGTGACCGGTGGACGGGGCAACCGTGCCGGCATCCAGTTTCAGACGCTGGTGGGCACAGGTAAACCACCCTGGCAGCGCATCACTGACGAGGATCTGAGTCGTGCCATTTCCGCCATCAATAGGGCTGGGCCGCAGCGCGTCTATCTTTCTGGGCATGACACCTGCGACTATGCGCTCGATCGTATGGTGAGGGAACTCAATGCCGAGACCGTGGCGCTTGAGGCAGGGGCGAGCTATCGGCTCTAGCGCTCTCTGCAAAGGTGGCTGAGTTGGGAGGAGACAGAGGGCGGTTGTTCCTGCTTTGGTCCGTTCTCCTCATTGTGGGGCGGCTCAACCGCATACGGGTGTGGGAGGCGCTGTTTCCTCCCACGACTGGTAAGATGTATAATTCCGACGCGGTGATATTTTCTCCGTCTTCACACTTTGTAAGGAGGCTCGAATATGAACGAAGCCGGTCGGGCCTACTTGGAAGCGCGTGCCGAAGCTATTCACGCCCAGACCAACGAGGCCATGGAAGCTGCCGTGTGCAACCACCTCTACGCCTTCTTCAGTCCGGCCTTCTTCGGCCAGATGGGGGGGCAACATGGGCAGGACGATTAAGTTCCCACGGAAGGCCATTGCCGAGTTCTGTCAGCGTAACCATATCCGCCGCTTGGCGCTTTTTGGCTCCGCGCTGCATGGAAACATGAGCCCCGAAAGCGATGTCGACTTGCTGGTGGAATTCGAGCCAGGGCACACACCTGGCCTATTCGGTATGGCCCGCCTGGAGCGCGAACTGTCCGCCCTTTTGGGCGGGCGCAAAGTGGATCTCCGCACGCCCGAGGACTTGAGTCGCTATTTTCGAAAGGACGTTCTGCGAGAGGCCGAGGTGCAGTATGTGCAGGAATGATGCTATAGACACGCCTGAGCTTGCCATCGCTCCCGTGGGACGACATTATTGGTATGCGCCACCGTCTAGTTCACGCTTACTTCGACATCAATTTGGATATCCTTTGGACAACTGTGCAGAAAGACCTCCCGGAATTGGCGATTGCTTTGAGGAAAGTTGTACGGGAGTCATAGATAGCGGGTGGCATTCGCGAATATGCCTAAGGTGAAGGGCGGATCCAGCCTGGTGATGTCATCCAGTCGCTACGTTGGCGTCGGCCCTTGCAGGTCAACATGGTGGCACGTCTGTCCGATGAGCCGCTCTATGCCCTTGGCGGCGGGTTGCACTTCCCCGTGACCGGTGGACGGGGCAACCGTGCCGGCATCCAGTTTCAGACGTTGGTGGGCACGGGGAAACCACCCTGGCAGCGCATCACTGACGAGGATCTGGGTCGTGCCATTGCCGCCATCAACAGCGCCGGGCCGCAGCGCGTCTATCTCTCGGGGCATGACACCTGTGACTATGCGCTCGATCGTATGGTGAGGGAACTCAACGCCGAGACGGTGGTGCCGGAGGCCGGGGCAACCTATCGGATGTGAGGTGTCCTGTACGGTTTAGTCTCCTGCTCCAACACTACTGTGACTGGGCTCGCTGGCGTGGCGCGAGGCGGCGCCCTTTGTGATGTATACGTGGTCTCTGCCAGGTGGTCTCGCTCTGCATTTGACATTGTCCCGGGTCGGCATAGCTTATGAAATAGGTGACGGTTGTGCGAGGGTCGGATGCCTCGGAGTGTTGTCGGCCGACGCGCCAGCAGGATAGATCGGGGCCTGCGGACCCGGGGGACGAGAAAGCGGTGCGATGACAACGAATGAAGGGACTATTCACATCAAGCCTGG
>JAGGZG010000110.1 GCA_021162125.1 Anaerolineae bacterium | reverse complement strand
CTCCTTTTTATTACCACTATTTACTGCCACCAATATTGCCTCTGCATCTCGCGCCACATCTTTTGGACGGCATCTCCTCAAATGGGTAAGCAAATAGGGGAAAATCACTGCCCCGTATTCAGCCCTCTGTGCCGCTACAATGGACAACGCCTTGATGCCCCGATCTACTGTTATCACAGACCCTTTCTCTATCGCTTCTCGTGTCTCTTCCCAATGTTCAAATAGCGTAGATGCTGACAACTTTGCTATTGTGGCCAGCGCACTCATCCCGCCCCAAACCAGCCGGTTGTTTCTGCTTCTCAACAGCGCGAGAAAATCTTCCGCATACTCGGCAATCAGTTCGGGCGCAATATAGCCAACTTCATACAGCACCTTGATGCAATCGCTCTGTATCTTGCGGTCGCGGTTTTGCAAATTGGCAACCAACTCGCGAATATCTTCTACGGCTTTTGTTTCTGCCAACTCCCTGGCAAGTTCTCGGTTGGGAACGTCGTCGCGTCTCCCAAGTGTAGTCGCTAATCGATTAATGACTGACATGGCTTTCTTTTGCTGCTCCTAACTATTCTTGCGCTGCCCAACAATGATTATACGTGCGTTCGCCCGCATAATACCCCATCCGACGTTTTATGTCAGCATATCGCTGCATAAAAACCCTCCCTGACATTCTATCCGTCTGTTTGCTCGCATATCCCTCCTTCCGGCATTTTACGCGGCGTTCGGGCCGCATAATGCACTTGCGTAATCAAATGAAATTGAGTACAATATGTCCCCTCTCATGCCAAAGCTAGTATACACTAACCAGCCAAAAGGCGCAAGCCGAAAGGTAGATAATGACAAGACACTCTGAAAAGAGACTGCTCGACCAGGTCCGTGACGCTATCCGGCTCAAGCACTACTCAATCCGTACCGAACAAGCCTACGTCAACTGGATCAAACGCTACATTTTCTTCCATAACCTGGAGCATCCGCGTGACATGGGAATCCCGGAGATCGAAGCTTTCCTCACCCACCTGGCCGTAGACAAAAACGTGGCCGCCTCTACCCAGAATCAGGCTTTCGCCGCTCTGCTGTTCCTTTATCGTGAGGTACTCAAGATAGACCTGGAAGGCCCTATTGACTCCATTCGCGCCAAGAAGCCGCAACGCTTGCCCACCGTCATGACCAGGGAAGAGGTAATGGCGGTCATCACTGCCATGTCCGGCACTTTTCAACTGATCGCCAAGCTGCTCTATGGCTCTGGTCTCCGGCTGATAGAGTGTCTGCGGCTGCGGGTCAAGGATATTGATTTTGCTCAACACCAGATTATCGTCCGCGATGGCAAGGGGATGAAAGATCGGGTGACGATGCTCCCTGATACTCTCGTCGAGCCTCTTCGGGAGCACTTGCAGCGCGTCAAGATGCTCCATCAGCAGGACCTGGCCGAGGGCTATGGGGCGGTTTATCTGCCTGCCGCTCTCGAAAGAAAGTACCCCCATGCTAACCGGGAATGGATTTGGCAGTACGTTTTTCCCGCCGCCAAGCGGTCCAAGGACCCACGCAGCGGTGTGATACGCCGTCACCACCTCGGCACAAGCGCCATCCAGAACGCGGTCAGAAAAGCGGCCAAGCTGGCGGGTATCAACAAGCACGTCACTCCCCACACTTTCCGCCACTCCTTTGCCACCCACCTGCTGGAAGCAGGCTACGACATCCGCACCGTACAGGAACTGCTCGGCCATAAGAACGTCAAAACCACCATGATCTACACCCACGTCCTCAACAAAGGCCCTCTCGCCGTCCGTAGTCCCCTCGACTGATGGCCTGCCCCTCTTTCTCGTAGCGTCGCCCCTTGCGAGCGACGTTTCGTCGGGGGCTGGGCACCCGATGAGACCGTATCGGTTGAATCCGCTTAATCGGCTGACCCCCCGACGCTACCGCTCCAGGTCGCCCAGCTCGTAGAGGATGGCCGCCGCTGCCACCAGGCCCGCCGTCTCCGCACGCAGAATGCGCGGGCCCAGGGTCACCGCATGGATGCCGTAACGTTGGGCCAGGTTCACCTCATCGGCGGAGAACCCACCCTCCGGCCCGATGAACAGATTGATGGAGAAGGGGCGGGAAGCGGCTTCTGCTCCCTGATCACCCCCGCGCAGCAGCAACTTCAGGCTGGCCTCAGCCTCCTCCCAGGGCAGGATCGAGAGGCCACCGCTGAGTCTGGCCCGTTCGCAGGCAGCGGCGAAGAGCATCGCCGGCTGGATGACCGGCAGGCGGCCGCGGTGCGCCTGCTCCGCCGCTTCCAACACGATCCGTCGCCAGCGGGGCAGCTTCTTCTCCACCGCGTCCACGTTGGCGATCACGCACCGGCTGCTGACCACGGGCACAAACTCGACGACTCCTACCTCGGTCCCTTTCTGCAGAGCGAATTCGAAGCGGTTGCCCTTCAGCACGCCCTGGTAGAGGGTGATCTTCGTCCGCGGCTCACCCCTGGCCAGGGACTTGCCTCGCGTGCGCCCCTCCACGCGGTTTTTGCTCACCTCCGTGAGTTCCACTTTCCATTCCCAGCCGGAATTATCCAGCACGAGGATGTGGTCGCCGGGGCGCAGGCGCAGAACGTGGCGAATCTGGTGGACGATGGCCCCGTTGAGGGTGACTGTCCTGCCCTGAATCCACTCCGGCGGGATGAAGAAACGGTGCATCGCTGGAATCATCCTTTCCGGCCGATGAACGACACCCAGTCCCGCTCGACCTTGCGCTCCACGATGGCTACTCCCTGCTCACGCAGGGCTGTCTCGACGTCCGCCGCCTGTTCCGCGATGATCCCCGCCGTGACGATGATCCCGCCCGCTTTCAGGCGATTGATCAGCCCCTGGGCGATGAGTTCGATGATCACGTGGGCCAGGATGTTGACCAGCACCAGGTCGAAGGTGCCCTGCACCGCAGACAGCGATCCGTGGGCGACGGTGACTTGCTGTTGCACGCCGTTGGCGCGCACGTTGGCCCGTGCCACCTCCACGGCGGTGGGGTCGGTGTCCAGGGCCAACACCGCACCCGCGCCGAGTTTGGCGGCGGCGATGGCCAGAATCCCCGATCCGCTGCCCAGGTCGAGGACGGACATCCCCGGGCGCAGGTGCTCCTCCAGGGCCAGCAGACATTGGCGGGTAGTGGGATGCAGCCCGGTGCCGAAGGCCATTCCCGGGTCCAGTTCGATGATCGTCTCGTCGGGCGAGGGGGAATAACTCAGCCACGTCGGCTTGATGACCACTCGTTGGCCGACGTGCAGTGTGGTGAATTGCTCACGCCAGGCAGTGGCCCAGTCCACCTGGGCCAGGTCCCGGATTTGGGGGGAGGGAATGGGGTACAACTGGCTCAGGTGCCAGAGCCCTTCTTCCAGGCGCTGGCGGGATTCCCGGCCCTGTCGGGTTGCTGGCAGGTAGGCCTTGACGACGACCGTCAGCGCGGTAGGTGTTTCGTCGTTCTCCTCGCCTACCACCTGCTCGACGACCGCCCCTCCCTGCCCATGGCGGTTGAACAGCTCGCACACCGCCTCGGCGGCCTCGCCGTCCACCCGCACGCTGACTTCCCACCAGCGAAGCTCGTTTTTTTCATCCATCGGATGAGATCATCTGAACCCTCCCGCCGGCTGCCAGCTGGCGGGAGATTTTACTGCTCTTGCAGCGCGGCGAGGATGGTCTGGCCAAACTCGGTGGCGGCCCCCGGCCCGTTGCCGGTGACAATCAGCCCGTCGCGCACCACGGATTCCTCACCTGTGCAGGTAGCCTCACCATCCTGGACCATAGCCACGACCTTGTCGGCGGGGAATACCGTGGCGTGTTTCCCCTGTAACACGCCAGCCCTGGCCAGCGTGACCGGGGCGATGCAGATTGCGGCCAACACCTTTCCCTGGGCTATGGCCTCCTGTGCGATGCGGTGAGCCACCGGATCGTCCCAGTATACAGATGCCCCGCCACCACCGATGAAGATGATGGCGTCGTAATCGGCCACTATCACATCGCCGATCAGAATGTCGGGTTTCACCCTCAGCTTCTCCGGGGCCATGCTGACCGCCTCCTCCAGCGTGGTGCTGGCCACGACCGCCGTGTAGCCAGCCTCTTCCAGGACGCGGCGCGTCTCGCTGTACTCCTGGGGCTGGAAGTCCTGTGGGGCGATGATGAGCAACACTTTCATTGTGGCCACGGGCTGGGGGGTATCGGTCGGGGCTGGAGGGGGGGTATCCGCTGCTACGGCCTGGGGCTTGTCGGTTGGGGCCGGCGTAGGGGTTTCCGTAGCCACGGGTTTGGGGGTGGCGGTCGCGGTCGCCGGGACGGGAGTGCTGGTCGGCGTGGCAGCCGGTGCCGGACAGCCCGTCAGAGCTATTATCAGACCAGCGACGAGCAGCAATAGCGTAGTTTTTCTCATGGTCTGCCTCCTTACCGTCATCCATCGTGACCGCGCTTTGCAAAGTCCCTGCCGCCGGACGCTGATCGCGATATTCCGCTGGCGAATCGCCCGTCGCTTACCACATTTCCCCAATGGTGAAGAAGACGGGGATTTGGACGAAGTCGCAAGGCGCGTGTGAGCGGATAATCTTGGTATAGGGCGGGCTCGGAACCTTGCTCACAATACCAACTCCCGCACCAATACCTTCTCCTCGATAACCCGGTCATCCTCCACGGGCTCCAGGTAGAGCTCTATTGCCTCCCGGATAGTAACTGCTCAGGCTACTTCTGTTAGCGATTGAAATCGCCTCTAGAGGGCTTGCAGCCGAGCGTCCACCTGCGTGGACGCGCCTGTCCACGCAGGTGGACAGCCAGCTTTAGCTCCTCAGGCGCGGT
>JAGGZG010000155.1 GCA_021162125.1 Anaerolineae bacterium | reverse complement strand
GTCGAGACAGGTCCTCTCATTTCACCAACGGCGATCCGCGATTTGCAAATTCGCCATTCGCCATTCGCAAATTCGCCATTCGCTTATTGGCTGCCCCGCTAACGGTGGGCTTCCGGAGCGGACTACTCCGGCTGATAGCTGCTTGTCGGTCATCTGCTACCACCCGTTTCCCCCGTCGGCTCAGGAGCGAACTTCGGCGGGCTTTCCCCGGGAAGGGCTCTCAGTCGCTGGCCCTTCCTCCCTGGCGGGTTCCCTCCGCCTACTCCTCTCCGTCGTCGCCTTTCAGGGGTAGATTATAGCATCAATCGTAAAATCTGGCAAACATCGTCGCTTCCGGGAGAGCGCAGCGATACGTCAATTAGGCTCGACGGGGTATTAGATTCGCAATCTGGTCAGTTCATCCTCGCCCAGAGGCGAGAGCAGGCTCGCCTCGCTCAGAGCAGCGTAGTCCGTCCCATAGTGTACCTGTACCTCATCGCTATCCGCATCGCTGTAGCGAGCCGTGATGGCGGCAGCGAGATGGATCTCTTCCTGACCCGCTTCACCCCGCAGGAGCGTGACCGGACTTCCACAGCCTTTGATCTCGAAGAGGGAATCACCCTGCCGGGCCAGGACCAGCAGGTGCTGATTCTCCCTTTCGTTTCGCCCCACCACCGCCTTGGCCCTGGGTGAGAGCCGGAAGTGGCGGCCTACCTTCAGCAGGTTGACGTCGTTCAGATCGAAGTCCGAGGGTATGCCAAACTCCTCGGCGACGTGTTTGGCTTCGCATCTCCCCTGGCGATTACAGGTGCAAAAAGGGGTGACGAAGTTCAACGCCTCCACCTCAATCCCCTGATCGAGAATCAGCTTCACCGCCAGGGTGGAGTCCAGGCCGCCGGAGAGCAGGGCGATTGCTTTGGGTTTCATACCTTCGTTTTGAACGCGAGCAACGGTGTGCTCAGGTGTCGCCTGTCCACGTTCAGCAGGATGACGGCGATCTCGGTGTGTCATTGTCATTTCGTCCCTCTTGCTTGAGATGTGCTCCAGAGTCTGCTCAAAGGGGGTAGTCAGATCCCCGTCCAGTCCGCCGGCAACGCGGATTTGCCAATCTGCTCAGAGCAAATGTGACTTCAACCGAGATGAAACACACCCGTTCCTTTTGCTCTCTACAAAAGTTTGTGCCGCACGATGTCCTCCAAAGCGCCGAGGAAACGGTTCACCTCATCCCTGGTGTTGTAGATGTAGAAACTGGCTCGCACTGTGCTCTCCACGTTCAGACGGCCAGCCAGCGGATAGGCGCAATGCCCACCGGATCGCACGGCGATCCCTTCGTCGTTGAGGAGTTGAGCCACCAAGTGTGCGTCGCTCCCCGCAACGTTGAAGGTGATGGTCCCGCCCCGCTTCTCGAGATCGAGTGGCCCGTACACCCGCACCCCCTCAATGGCCCGTAGCCCCTCCAGCGCGTATGCGGTCAGCGTCCTCTCGTGTGCCTGCACCTGTGCCATCCCGATCCGCTCCAGGTAATCTACGGCTCCCTCCAGATGCTGGCCGGTGCGCAGGTCCGTGGCCCCGCCCAGGGCAATCCCGCCACAGACGTTGGGGGTCCCCGCCTCGAATTTCCAGGGCAGTTTGTTCCACGTTGCTCTCTCCAGGCTCACGTCGGCGATCATGCCCCCGCCGTACAGGAAGGGCGTCATTTCCTCCAGAAGCTCTCTTTTCCCGTACAGGACTCCAATGCCCATGGAAGCCAACATCTTGTGCCCGGAGAAGGCCAGGAAATCGCAGCCGATCTCCTTCACGTTCACGGGCATGTGCGGCACCGACTGCGCACCATCCACCAGGAACAGCGCCCCGGCCTGGTGGGCGAGGCGGCCGATCTCCCGCACCGGATTGATGGTGCCCAGCACGTTGGAGACGTGAGCACAGCAGACCAACCTGGTCCGTTCGGTGATCGCTTCCCTCAATTGCTCCAGGTCCAGGGTCCCATCATCGTGGATGCCGACGATCTTGAGAGTCACGCCGGCCTGCTCGCGCATCATCTGCCAGGGCACCAGATTAGAGTGGTGTTCCATCACAGTGAGCACCACTTCGTCGCCACGGTGCAGGCGCAGCCGCTCACTTCCGCTGAACAACAACGAATAGGCCACGAGGTTGATGCCCTCGGTGCTGTTGCGGACGAAGATGATCTCTCGACCATCGTCGGCGCCGATGAAGCTGGCTACATTCTTGTGAGCTTGCTCGTACAGTTCCGTGGCCTCTTGCCCCAGGATGTGGGGCGAGCGGTGAATGTTGGCGTTATAGGTGCAGTAGAACTCCTGGATGGTACGCAGCACCTGTTGCGGCTTCTGCGTGGTAGCGGCGTTGTCGAAGTAGATCAAGGGTTTGTCCCCGATCTTCCGCTGCAGAATGGGAAAGTCAGCTCGTATCCCTTGTACGTCTATCGCGGTTCCTTTCACTTCCGATTTCTCACGTCCAGACGATGTGTGGCTCATCTTTCTCGTCTCTGCGTTCTCAGTGCCCTCGGCGGTAAGAAAGAGAGGTGGCCTGAACGGACACCTCTAGCTTACGCGCGCCGATGTCCCTACAAGCCAACGTACCTGGCGTACAGCGAGCGCGCCAGGGCTTCGTCGGTAGTGCCTTTGACGATGGTACGCCCATCGGGGAAGACGGTCAGTTCGTAGGAATCCACCCGGAAGCGCAGCATGTAGTCGTTGAAGGATACCTGGCCCACTGAGTTGAGCCGCTTTGCCAGGTCAGGGAAAGAGACCTTGACCTCCCCACGCACGTTGATCTGCACTGCCTCCCGGCCGCAGAGGGTGGTCAGGTAGGAACCTGCCCTGGCCTCCAGGAATTCGAACTGGCCCAGGTCGCAGGTTGGGCAGGGATCATCTCCCTTTCCCAGTTCCAGTTGCTCCAGGTTGCCAGTCCAGACGTCCACGTATAGCAGCCGGCCGTAGAGTTCCTCTTCTTTGTCCATCAGAATCTTGAGGCCCTCAGTCACCTCCAGTGAGGCGATGACGTTCACCGCCGGGCTCAGCACACCCACCATGTCGCAAGTGGGCGTGCTGCCGGGCACTGGCATCTCGGCCAGGAAACAGCGGAAGCAGGGGGTACGGTGGGGAAGAATGGTCATGGTCATTCCGTAGGTGGCGATCACTGCCCCGTAGACCCAGGGGATGTCGTGCTTGACGCAGGCATCGTTTATCAGAAAGCGGGTTTCGAAGTTATCCGTGCCATCCATGACCAGGTCCACGTCGCCGATTATGCGCTCGATGTTATCCGGGTTGACGTCGGCCACGATGGGCTCCAGTTCGACCTGGGAGTTAACCTTGCGCAGTTTCTCGGCGGCAGCGATAGCCTTGGGCAGCCCTTTGGCGATGTCCTCCTCGTCGAAGAGGACCTGTCGTTGCAGGTTGTTGGGCTCAATGTAATCCCGGTCAACGATTCTGACCCTCCCTACCCCGGCCCTCACCAGGCTGTTAGCGATGACTGTCCCCAGGGCCCCACAGCCGATGATAGCCACCGCCGAAGAGAGGAGCTTCTCCTGTCCCTCCCTCCCTATCTCGGATAGGAGAATCTGCCGTGAGTATCGCTCCAGCTCGCTCATCCGTCCCCTTTCAACAAGCCCCCTCTAACAATGCAATCCGATCGCCATCCTTTAGCTGTGCCTTTTCATCCAGGTTCGTTATGAAACGGCCACCGGAGTAGAATTGGTGAGGGCTGATGAGAGAGCACTTATCCTCCGTTATAGCCTGGCCCACTAACACGGGCACCTTTTGAGCCAGGGCAGCGACTACATCCCGCCAAAGGGCGTCTTCCTCTATGACCAGGCTCACTTCCTTGTTTCCCGGTCGAAAGCCTGGCGGTGCCAACCAGCTCAACGGTCACTCTAACCATGATCTCCTCCCCTCACATTTAGTCTTCGATCAGTAGCTTTTCTTCTTCACCCCCGTTTCGAAAAGGGGTGGTCTCCCTCTTTTGTGTTGCCGATTCTTTTTCATCGCAGAGCACGCAAAGTTCGCAGAGATTTATAGGTTTCCTCAGCGTTCTCGGCGGTCTCCGCGTTGAAACAACGAGCCTACATTGGTTCAACGCAATTGGGGGAGATTACCCGAAAAGGGGAGTGCTCAGATACCTCTCCCCTGTATCGGGCAGAATGACGACGATGAGTTTACCCGCGTTCTCCGCCCGGCGGGCCACCTCCACTGCGGCGTGAGCCGCTGCCCCGGAGCTGATGCCTACCAGCAGGCCCTCTTCTTTGGCCAGACGGCGGGTCATGTCGGTGGCTTGCTCGTTGCTGACCTGGACGATCTCGTCTATCACGTCCACGTTCAACACCTGGGGTACAAAGCCGGCGCCGATGCCCTGGATTTTATGTGGCCCTGGCTGCCCGCCCGACAGTACCGGCGAGTCGGCCGGCTCCACGGCGATGGCCCGGAACGACGGCTTGCGGGCCTTGATGGCCTCGGCTACGCCGGTGATGGTGCCGCCGGTGCCCACCCCGACCACCACGATGTCCACCTGGCCGTCAGTGTCGTTCCAAATTTCCTCGGCCGTGGTGCGGCGGTGGATTTCAGGGTTGGCCGGGTTCTTAAACTGCTGGGGCATGAAAGCGTTGGGGGTGGTGCGCACCAATTCCTCGGCCTTGGCCACTGCCCCTTTCATGCCCTCGGCGCCGGGGGTCAACACCAGCTTGGCGCCAAAGGCCTGCAGCAGGGCGCGTCGCTCGATACTCATCGTGTCGGGCATGGTCAGGATGAGACGATAGCCTCTGGCTGCCGCGACGAAGGCCAGGGCGATGCCGGTGTTGCCGCTGGTGGGCTCAACGAGCACCGTGTCGGGGCCGATGAGGCCAGCCTCTTCGGCAGCCTCGACCATGCTCACCCCGATGCGGTCCTTCACGCTCCCCAGCGGGTTGAAGGACTCCAGCTTGGCCAGCACTGTGGCCTGCAGCCCCTGCGTCACCCGGTTCAATCTCACCAGCGGTGTGTTCCCAATGGTTTTGGTGATGTCCTCGTAGATCTTCGCCATCGTCCTACTCCTCCTCTTGAGTGAGTTGTCGTGCCTGGTCACACAACTCCTTGAGTGTGACCGAATCTAAAAACTCTGTCATGGCCTCCGAGAGCCGCTTCCACAGCAGATGGGCCACGCAGCGATCCACACGATTACAGGATGGCTCGCTGTCCGGAATGATACAGTGCACCACCGCGATGGGGCCTTCCACCGCCCGCACCACGTCCCCCACATGGATCGTCGCGGCGTCGCGGGCCAGCCTATAGCC
>JAGGZG010000213.1 GCA_021162125.1 Anaerolineae bacterium | reverse complement strand
TGCCCCTTACCGCCCCCCTGGTCCTGGTCTTCGATCAGCCTATGGATCGTGCCGCCGTGGAATCGGCCCTGGTCATCTCCCCAACGGTGGAGGGGCGTTTCAGCTGGCCGCAGCCGGAGCACATGGTCTTCACCCCGACGGCGTGGGCAGATGATACCGCTTACACGATCACCCTGGGAGTGGGCGCACGCTCCGCAGCGGGACAGCCCCTGGCCGCATCCTGGGAGATCTCGTTTGCCACTGGCGGCGTGGGAGCGCCCATCCCCATCCTGGTGTACCACGCTCTGCTGGAGTTGGGTGACAACGCCTCGCCGACCCAGCTAGAGTGGACCACCTCTCCTCAGAACTTTGCCGCGCAGATGGACTACCTGGCCCAAGCCGGATATACGACCATCGACCTTGACGATATGCTCGCTTACCTGGAGCAGGCCGAGCCGCTCCCGCCAAAGCCGGTGGCCATCACTTTCGACGATGGGCACCACACCTTCCGCAGTGAGGCGTGGCCGCTGCTGAAAGCCCACGGCTTCCGGGTCACCCTCTTCGTCCTGGCGGACTACACAGCTTATCCGGCCTACCTGAGCTGGAAGCAAATCGTGGAACTGGCCGGCGAGGGGGTGGTCATCGGCTCGCACGGGCTAGACCATTCCGCGCTGACCCAAAAGGACGTCACCGACGCGATTCGCCAGGCGAATGACTCCAAATCGCTGATCGAGCAACACGTGAACCAGCCGGTGACCCTGTTCAGCTATCCCTACGGGGCCTACAACGACACGGTGATCGCCATTCTAGCCCAGGCTGGATACAGGGCGGCCTGTACGATCAACCCCAGCATCTACCAGCATCGGAACGACCCTTATCGCCTGAATCGCATTCATCCCACTTACAACGACACCATTGAGGACTTCGCTGCTCGCCTGCCGTGAGTGAATGTAGTAGGCCCATTTGAGGCCAATGGCCAATGGAAGGGACACCCTCTCCTGGCCCACTGTTTGAGGTGCGACGCACTTGGGAAGTGCGTCGCACCTTGTCGCACCTCACGATTCAGGAAGAGCACCGCCAACCATCACTTGACGAATCGTTTGATTGCTATTACAATACCGATACGATAAAACAAGAGTGAAAGGAAAGAGACGCGGTTGGATCCGATTGCAATGGCTGCACGCCCATCCGCCCCTGTCCCACTAAATCCACGATGCGGAGGCAAAGATGATGACCAAAGGCAAACTCCAGGCCGGGGGTCTGATCCAGAATGACCACCTGGCCATGATCGGTATAATGGACGTCCCATCATGCCCGGGCGTAGGTGGCAAGCTCTTCTCTGCGTTGAGTGACCAGGGAATTAACGTCGAACTCATTGTGCACCTGATCGATCTGGAGGAAAAGGACCACATCGTCCTGTGCGTGGATCGGGATAACCTGAGTCGGGCGTTGGCGGTGGCAGAACGTGTACGGGAGGAGATCGGGGGGAAAGCCATCACCAGGCACCCCGAAGTGGCGTTGGTGAGCCTCTTCGGCCCCGATTTCCGCGAACAGGGCGGCATTGCCAGCCAGATGTTCAAGGCGCTGGGCGATTGCAACATCAACATCCGCGCCATCAGTACCTCCATCTCGACTATCTCGTGTCTGATCGAAGCCCAGCACCTGGACAAAGCCGTCCGCGCGCTGCGCGACGCATTTACACTGCCTTGATGGGAATCCCATGAACACACCACAACCCAGGGTGGGCACTATCGTGCGCATCATCGGCCCCGTGGTAGACATCTCCTTTGCGAACGGGGAGCTGCCAGCCCTGTTGAATGCGTTGACCGTTCATAACAGCCAACACAGTGTCACCATTGAGGTGCTAGAACACCTCGACCGGCACACGGTGCGCGGTATCGCCATGGAATCAACAGCCGGGCTGCGCCGTGATATGACAGTCGAGGACACCGGCGCTCAGATACGAGTGCCGGTGGGGAAAGAGACGCTAGGGCGCGTGTTTAACGCACTGGGGCAGCCCATAGACGAAGGGCCGGCCCTGGATGATGAGGTGGAGATGTGGAGCATCCACCGCCCAGCCCCCCCTTTCGTTCAACAGCAACCCACGACGGACATCTTCGTCACCGGGCTGAAGGTCATTGATTTGCTGGCCCCTTACGTGCGCGGCGGCAAAGTCGGCCTGCTGGGCGGCGCCGGGGTGGGCAAGACGCTGCTGATCATGGAATTGATCCACCACACTTCGACCGAGCACCAGGGCGTCTCGGTCTTTGCCGGCGTAGGCGAACGCACCCGTGAGGGCAACGAGCTCTACTTGCAGATGAAGCGCACGGGCGTGCTTAAAGATGCTGTATTGGTCTTCGGGGAGATGAATGAGCCGCCGGGGGCTCGCTTCCGAGCAGCGCTCACGGCCCTGACCATGGCCGAGTATTTTCGTGACATCGAGCACCGGGACGTACTGCTCTTCATTGACAACATCTTCCGCTACATCCAGGCCGGCAGCGAGGTGTCGGCCTTGCTGGGACGATTGACCAGTGCCGTGGGCTACCAGCCCACGCTGGCTACCGAGGTGGGTGCCCTGGAAGAGCGCATCGTCTCTACGGCCAGCGGGGCCATCACCTCCGTTCAGGCAATCTACGTGCCGGCCGACGACCTGACCGATCCAGCCCCCGCTTCGACCTTTGCGCACCTCGACGCCACGGTAGTGCTCTCCCGCCAACTGGCCAGCCAGGGCTTTTATCCGGCCGTTGACCGGCTGGAATCCAGCTCGCGCCTCCTCGACCCGCGCATCGTCGGCGACGAGCACTATCAGGTGGCGACGCGGGTGCGCGAGATGTTGACGCGCTACAAGGAACTGCGCGACGTGATCGCCATCCTGGGCATCGAGGAACTGGCCGAGGAAGATCGCTTATTGGTGCGGCGCGCGCGCAAGGTGCAACGTTTTCTCACCCAACCTTTCTTCGTCGCCGAGGAATTCACCGGGCAAGCGGGGGTCTTTGTGCCTCTCGAAGAAACGGTGCGCGGTTTCAGAATGATCATTGATGGCGAGCTGGACGACATTCCAGAGCAGGCATTCTACATGACCGGCGACATTGAGAGCGTGCTGCGCAAGCGAGAGCAATGGTATGACTGAGACAATGCAGTTGGAGATACTCACTCCCGACGAGATTATCCTGGACACTGATGTAAAGGCGATTCGCGTACAATTATCTGACGGCTGGTGGGGCATCCTGCCGGGACACGCGCCCTTTCTGGCCCACATCGTCGCTGGCATCATGCTTTATCGCCAGCAGGAAAACACGCGCTACGTAGCCCTGTACCAGGGCACCATCGAAGTGCAACGGCGACCCACAAAGCCAGACCGCGTGCTGGTGTTGACCGCCGCTGCCGAAGAAGGCGAAGACCTGGCAGTGCTGGAACATGCGCTGGAGCGACAACGTGTCGAGATGGGCCAGATCGCCCAGGAAGCTCACATCGAATTCACGCGGGCACGGATGGCCCTGGAGCGGGCGTTGCGCGAGACGGTGGCTCTGTCTCCGCTGGGATCAACCATAATCTGAACAATTCGTTCGTAGTGACGACTTCAGTCGTTTACAGCGAGCGACCGAAGTCGCTACTACGAACCCTGGTGAGTGGAAGAATGGACGACAAACAATCCCACCCAACGCCCCAACAGTCAGAGGAGACCCCTCTCAATCCCCCCTCCGAGGGGAAGACAAAGCCCGAAGGTTTTTGGTACCTGGTCGCCCAGGCAACCACGCTGGGCTGGAATCTGGTGGTGCCTATCGTGGGCGGTGTGCTGCTGGGACGTTACCTCGACGACATGTTCCACAAGGAGTTCACGTGGACTCTCTCCCTGCTGCTGATGGGCGTAGCCGTGGCATTTAACAACCTGTACGCCATGTACGCCGAACACGGCGACACCAAACCGCCCCGGAAACGCCGCCGGAAGAACCATGACCTGGACAAAGAGAGTGAGAACCATGCAAAGGATAAATAACCCGCTCACCCTGGTGCTCCTGATCGCACTGGTCATCGGTCTGGGCGTGGTGAGCAACCTGTTGCAGGGGTCGGCTGAAGTAGAAAAGCCCGAGATCACCACAGAGATTGCTCCGTACGTGGTCTTTACTGTGGGCCCGTTAGAGGTAACCTCGACGGTCATCCACACCTGGGCGATGATGTTCCTGCTCGGCATGGGAGCCTTCCTGATCGGACGCAACCTCAAATTACGCCCCGGTCTGGTGCAGAACATGCTGGAGTGGATCGTCGAATCCATCGAAAGGTTAATCCGCGAGATGGTGGGCGTCGAGGACACGGCGATTTTTCTGCCCATAGTAGGTACCCTGGCCTTCTTCATCGGCACTGCAAACCTGATTGGCTTGCTCCCTGGGCTGAAATCCCCCACACCGGACATCAACACGCCGCTGGCTATGGCCCTGGTCGTCTTTTTCAGCGTGCCCTATTTCGGGATTCGTATGCGCGGCGTGTGGGGTTATCTCAAGCACTACGTCGAACCGATCTTCTTAATGTTGCCCATCGAAATCGCCAGCGAGATGGCCCGCACTTTTTCGCTCACCTTTCGATTGTTCGGCAACATCCTGGGAGAGGAGATCATCATCAGCATCCTGTTTATCGTGATGCCGCTTTTCGTTCCGGTGCCGATGATGCTGTTCAGCATCTTCACCGGCCTGTTGCAGGCATACATCTTCACCCTTCTGACCTGCGTGTACATCGGCGGGGCGGTCAAGGCACATGAGTGATCAATGACCAATGAACAATGCCCCAAAACTGCTGATTTTGGTTTCGTGTAACTGCTCAGCCTGCTCGGCCTGGATTGCCAAATCCGGGCTGGGAGCAACACGGGACGCAGATTCCTGACGATTCTCAGCCATACACTGGCGTTTTTGAACCACCCGGCCGTCAGATCTGGCGATCTGGCGGGAGCAGATGAGTAGTCACAGTTTCGTGAAATCACAACAAGGAGTAACTGCTCAGGCTACTTCTGTTAGCGATTGAAATCGCCTCTAGAGGGCTTGCAGCCGAGTGTCCACCTCGTGGACGCGCCTGTCCACGCAGGTGGACATCCAGCTTTAGCTCAATGCTGCTAACTTTCTACATAATTTGTAATGCCAAGTCCGCGCTCTCTAGCGCGGAAGGAGGTGGAACGGCGTTAGAGAACGCCTCCTCCTCGTAAATTGAATTTTGCCGCATCTTACAGGAACTTGTGAAAAGTTAGTGCCATTGAGCTTTAGCTCCTCAGGCGCGGTTTCAACCGTTGGCCTGAGTAGTAACAACAAGGAGATAGCAAAAATGGACTGGAATAATCTGCCGTGGGATAAGATCTTTGTCCTGGTGACGGTCTTGATCGCCGGGCCGGGCGTCATCGTGGGCATCATCGTGCCAGCCATCGGACAGATGGTGGTCGCCGCGGCCGGGCTGAAAGCAATTTCCCGGCAACCCGAAGCGGGCGACCGCATCAACAGCATCGTCCTGCTTTCTCTGGCCATGCTGGAATCGCTGGCCATCTACGTGCTGGCGGTTATCTTGATCCTGATCTTTGCCAACCCGATGCTCAAGTACATCGTCGGCGAATAGCGAATAGCGAATGGTTCACCGGCCGGTTGCTTACAATCTGCTGACTGGGGGTAGTTATGCTGGATATTAACCTGAGCACACTGCTTCTCCAGGTCGCCAATTTCCTCATTATGAGCTTCATCCTGGCCCGCTTCCTCTTCAAGCCCCTGAAAGAGATGCTCGATAAGCGTGCGAACCTGGTAACCCAGGCATTGGACGAGGCAGAAAAGGCTACTCGCGAAGCCGAAAAGTTGAGGTTGGAGTACGAAAAAAAGCACAGGAGCATTGACGCGGAGATCGCAGCACTCAAGAACGAAGCACGTATTATCATTAACGAAACGCGGCAACAGATGCTCCGGGAGGCATACCAGGAGATCGAAGCCATGCGTGCACGCGCCCAGGAGGAGATTGACCAACAACGCGCCGACGCGCTGCGCTTGCATCGCAGCAAGATCGGTGAATTGGTGGCCACACTCACCCGGCGCATGATGGAAGACATCCTCAACCCACAGCTACACCAGGCTTACCTGGACGCCTTTCTGGAGCAATTACGTCTGGTGCAGTTGAATGGACGCATCTCCACCAACGGCAAAGAAACTGTTTCGGCGGAATTGATCACGGCGATCCCCCTGGCCCAGGAACATAAAGCGCGGATCGCGACCACGTTGGAGACAGTGGTATCCCGGCCCATTGACTTAATCTGCCGTGTGGACTCTGGTCTGATCGCCGGGGCAATGGTACGCCTCGGCGACACGCTGATAGACGGCAGCTTACAAGGGCAACTCCAACAACTGCGCATCCGGTACGAGGCAGAAATTGGGTAAACCTGCTACATCTTGCCCACTACACACAGCCGATCTGCTCGATCTCATCGCCCGTCTGGGCGATGAACAGCGCTACCAAGTCCACCAGATTGAACTGGCGCACAATCTCGAGACAGAGTACCATCTCTCGGCCCTGCGCGGGCTGATTGACCAATACCGCTACCGCTTGTCGGCCCAGAGTGTGGGCTCGGTCAAACAAGTGGGCGATGGCGTGGCCATCGTCTCCGGTCTGCGCGGCGTGATGGCGGACGAGCTGGTCCAGTTCCCCGATGGCACCTACGGGTTGGCTTTGGACCTCGATCACAACTACGTGGGCTGCGTGCTGTTAGGGGCCGACAGAAACATCCACGCGGGCGACATTGTCAAAGGGACGGGGCGGGTCATTGACGTACCGGTGGGCGAACCACTCCTGGGGCGCGTGGTCAATGCGCTGGGCCAGCCCATTGATGATCTGGGACCGCTGGAGTCGCCGGAGAAGATTGTGCGCCGCCCCATAGACTACCAGGCGCCGAGCTTCATCCAACGCGCGCCGGTCAGCGAACCATTGCAGACCGGTATCAAAGCCATCGATTCTGTCATCCCGCTGGGACGCGGACAGCGTGAGTTGATCATCGGCGACCGGCAGATCGGCAAAACTGCCATCGCCATTGACACGGTCATCAACCAGCGCGATCAGGGTGTCTACTGCATATACGTTTCCATTGGGCAGAAAATGTCCACCGTGGCCCAGATTGTGGAGACGTTTCGCGAGCACGGCGCGCTGGATTACACCACGGTGGTGGTCGCCAGCGCTGAGGAATCACCATCGATGGTCTACCTGGCCCCCTATGCCGGCTGTGCCATGGCCGAAGCATTTATGTACGCCGGCCGGCACGCGCTGATCGTCTACGATGATCTGAGCAAACATGCCATCGCGTACCGCCAGCTTTCACTGTTGCTACAGCGCCCAGCAGGGCGCGAGGCATATCCCGGCGACATCTTTTACCTGCACTCGCGCCTGCTCGAGCGTTCCGCTCGTCTCTCCGCAGCGTACGGCGGGGGGAGTATGACCGCCCTGCCCATCGTCGAGACCCAGGCCGGCAACATCGCAGCCTATATCCCCACCAACCTCATCTCGATCACCGACGGCCAGATTTACCTGAGCACACAACTCTTCAATCAGGGCATCCGCCCGGCCATAGACGTAGGACTCTCCGTTTCCCGCGTGGGCGGCGCAGCGCAGAACAACGCCATGCGCGCCGTGTCGCGCCACCTGGCCCTGGACATCGCCCAATTTCTCGAACTGCAAATCTTTGCCCGCTTCGGCACCGAGCTGGACAGAGAGACGCGCAAACAACTGGCGCGCGGCGAGCGGGTACGCGCCATCTTGACCCAACCCCAGTACGAGCCGATGCCGGTCGCGCACCAGGTGGTCGTCATCTACGCGGCCGGGCAGGGATACCTGGACGACGTTCCAATCGAGCAGGTACGCCGTTTCGAGGTGCACTTGCTCGGCTTTCTGCAACAGCAATATTCTGGCCTGCTGGCCGAATTCTCCGCCGGTCACTGGAACCCGCAGTTGGAGGAAGATCTACAGCACGCGCTGGAGCGTTTTAAGGAGCACGTATGGCGCAAGTAGCCGGCGAGATTCAGGAACGTCTCCAAACCCTGGAGGACATCCGCCATCTGTTGCGCTCCATTCGGGCCATGTCGGCGATACGCTGGCGGCGAGCACGGGTGCGGTTGCGCTCGGCACAACAGTACGCCAGCGCCGTAGATCGGCAGCTCGCCCTGGCCACCACCTTCCCCACAGCGCTGACACGAGGCGCACATTATCCTCTCCAAGGAGCCGAAAGGAGCGTGGGCCTGATCGCGCTGACCTCCGACCGGGGCCTGTGTGGCACATTCAACATCGGCCTGGTGGCCCACGCCCTGGACTTCATCGAGCGCGAACGAGAGAGAGGGCGAAAGATCAAAGTCATCGCCCTGGGAGGATACGGGGAACGATTCTTTTGCCGCACTGACTGTGAGGTGCTCTACACACAGCACTTCCCCCTCGCCCACGCCGTCTCCTTCGTCGAAGCCCGCGACATCGTGGCCAAGATCAAGCGTCTCTACGAGACCAAAGCCTTCAACACACTCTACTTGATCTATAACCAATTCGTCTCATTTGGCCGCTATCAGCGGGTCGAGGTGCGCCTGCTGCCACCTGACCTCGCCGCCGTCTGGCGTGCCCAGGAACCGAGTTCCTCGGGAAAAAACCAATTTCGCCAGACCCTCGTGCCAGAGGATCTGATTCTGGGCACGCCGCCGCGGGATCTCCAGGATTTTCTGCTGTGGGAACATCTGGCCGTGCAGGTCTACCTGGCGCTGATTGAATCCATGGTCAGCGAGCAAGGAGCGCGCCTACAGACGATGGACGCGGCCATCGCCAATCTGGACGAGCGCGTGGAGAGGTTGCAACTCCAGTACCACGTTATCCGCCAGGAAAGCATTACCCGGGAAGTGCTGGAGGTGCAAAGTAACGCGCGCAGCAATCGTCTCTATGGGACAGCAGATACCTGACGTCGGGGGAGGGTTCTGTATGAAATTCATCGTCAGCGTCGTGAACGAAGATGATGCCCTGCCGCTGGTGGACGTCCTGGTCACAAACGGATACCGGGTCACCACGTTCAAAACCGCCGGCGGATTCCTGCGCAAAGAAAACGTGACGCTCTTCACCGGCGTGGAAGATGAGCAGGTGGAGGAGGTCATCCGTTTGATCCAGAACAACTGTCACACCCGTACCCAGCGCGTGGGTGCTTTGCCTCCGGTGATGGAATCCGGGGAGTTGTACGTCCTGACAACCAAGGAAGTGGAGGTGGGTGGCGCGGTGATCTTCGTGCTGGACGTTGTGCAATTCTTAAAGGCGTAGGCCAAATTTATCGACCTGTGCAGTTAGATCCGCTACCTGAGAACCCAGATCTCTGGACAGTAACGGATCAGGCTAAATTCCCAGAGTTTATCCCCAAATAAGATGTAGGGTCTCTGGGAGTTTGCAGGGGTGACCTATCGGAGACCCGAACTTGTTCGGGTTCTTTACGCCGCGCCCCCAACAAGTTGGGGAGTCCAGCACCTTGACCCTGCGAAATCCCAAAGAGCCAAGATGTATTGATCCGTTGATGTCGTTGATGTCCTGGAATCCGCGTTCTTAATTGCACAGGTCGAAATTTATATCAGTCAGGAGGAAGTATGATCCCCGGAATCGAAATCCTTGAGCAAACCATCATCCTGTTTCTGGAAAGTCTGTTCGGGATGGTGGGCTGGTTTGGTGTTGTGCTGGCCATGGCCATCGAAAGTGCCTGTATCCCTCTGCCTAGTGAGGTGACGATGCCCCTGGCCGGCTGGTTCCTGATTGAGGCGCGCGGATACCCGGTATGGCACGTTATCTGGGCCGGACTTTATGGCGGGCTAGGCTGTACAATCGGCTCGGTGGCGACCTATTGGATCGGCGCATTGGGGGGGCGGCCCTTGCTGGAGAAATACGGCAAGTATGTGTTGATCTCGCGCCATGACATTGAGGTGGCCGATCGCTGGTTCAATCGCTGGGGCGAGGCAACGGCGTTTTTCTCCCGCCTGCTGCCCGTCGTGCGCACGTTTATTTCGCTCCCGGCAGGCGTGGCGCGGATGAACTTCGGCAAGTTTACGCTGCTGAGCTTTATCGGCTCGTTCATCTGGTGTATTGTTCTGGGATGGTTAGGATACGTTTTTGGCAGCCAATGGGAGTTAGTCCGCCAGTACATGCGTCCTTTTGACATTCCGATTATCATTGCCGGTATAGTCCTTGCCGGTTGGTATATCTACAATCACGTCAAGCGGAACAGGGCTTATCAGGCGCAAGCCGTGTCCGAGGAAGCCGACAAATAACATGCCCGCGATGGCTTTACCGCCCGCCTGCCATCAATCGTGGTAGGCTTGTTGAGACTAGTTTCCGGTACAAAACGTAGCGGCCGACCGCTGTGTCGGCCTTATAAGCGGGCAGAGCCTGTCCTGAGCGGAGACGAAGGGCCGCCCGCCGCTACGTGTTTCGTACCACGGACGAGGCTAATGGAGGGGAGAAGATGAGCCACTCGCACGGTGAGCACGGATTACTCCGCGAGCTTAGTCTGACCGAGGCACTGGCCATTGGCCTGGGGACGATGGTAGGAGCGGGCATCTTCGTCCTCTCGGCCATCGCCTCTGAACGGGCCGGGCCGGCCGCGGCGATCTCTTACGTGTTGGCCGGACTGGTCTGTCTACCCGTCGCTATGATCGTCTCCGAGCTGGCCACCGGGATGCCGCAAGCGGGGGGCAGCTACCACCTGATCTCGCGTGCCCTGGGGCCGGTTGCGGGGGCGGTGGTGGGACCGGGCAACTGGCTGGGCCTGACCTTCGCCAATGGCTTCTACCTGCTGGCTTTTGGGCAGTATCTTAGCCTGCTCGTCCCGGTGCCGCCGTGGGCAGCGAGTCTGGCCGCCGGACTGTTTTTCACCTGGCTGAACTATCGTGGGGCCAAAGTATCCGGCCGGGCACAGAACGTCATCGTTGCTGTGTTGTTGATCATCCTGGTTTTGTTTGTTGTCCTAGGCATCGTGCAACGCGACCCGGCCCTACAGCGTCCGTTCGTACCTTATGGCTGGGGGGCAGTGATCGCCAACGTGGGGTTGATCATCGTCTCCTTTACCGGCTTTGAGAAAATCTCGACCATCGCCGAGGAGATCAAGAAACCAGGTCACAATCTGCCGCTGGCAATTGTGGGTTCGGTGTGCATCGCCACGCTTCTATATTTCGGGGTGATCTTTGCCGCTACTGGTGTGCTGGCTTATCAGGACATCGGCAATTTCGACGCACCGTTAGTGGAGGCAGCCCACCGCATGATGGGGCCGGTGGGTTCTGGTGCGCTTTACCTGGCCGCTTTGCTGGCCACGGCCTCCTCGGCAAACGCGGCGACGATGGCTGCCTCGCGGATCAACTTTGCCATGGGGCGTGACCGTATCCTGCCGGCCTGGTTCGGCGAGTTGCATCCTCGTTTCATCACCCCGGCGCGGTCAGTGTTGGTCACCGGTGGACTGTCGCTGATCCTGTCCCTAACCGGCCAGGCAGAAATGTTGGCCGAGATTTCCAGCGCTCTATTCCTCGTTTCCTACACATTGATGTGTGTGAGCTGCGTGGTGATGCGTCGCTCCCAGCCTCTGTGGTACAAACCGGCCTATCGTATTCCTCTTTACCCCTGGCTGCCGATCGTGGCCAGCGTGGTTTGCCTGCTGGTGATCACCACCATGGAGCCGCTCTCCCAGACCGCGGGAGTTGTGCTGGTGCTGCTTAGCCTGGCCTGGTACGGACTGTGGGCTAGGCGACAGGCACTGGTCACCGGTGAGATAGGGCCCATGTTGCAGCGTGAACGCCCGCTGGAACGAGTCCTGGCCGCGACTGAGGAACTGGCCCGATCCCCCAGGGGCGAGATATTGGTCCCTGTAGCGAATCCGGCTACTGTGGCTCCGTTGATCGGACTGGCCGCGGCCATCGCCCGGGCGGAACAAGACACAGTGATCACTGCCCTGCGCCTAGTGACCGTGCCGCACACCACACCGCTTTCTACAGCGCAACGCTTCGTGGAACGCCGGCCGGAGGGAGAGAGTGCTAGAGCCATCCTGCGGCAGGTGGCCGAATTGGGCCTGGATGCTGGAGTACCGGTGCGGCCTGTCCTGCGGGTGGCTCACGGCGTTGCTTCTGGTATCCTGGCTTTGGTTAAGGATCGGCCCGGCACCCGGCTGATTCTCATGGGCCGGCATGGTCCCCTTTCTCTGGATGTGGTGCGTGATAGTGTGGACAAGACCGTAATCCACGAAGCCCCCTGTGACGTAGCGGTGTTACAGAATCGGGGTTTGGGGCAAGTGCGGCGCGTGCTGGTCCCGGTGGGTGGCGGCCCTCATGCCCGGCTGGGCTTGCAACTGGCCAACGAGATGGCCCACGGCGCGGATGCAAAACTGACCGTGCTGCGACTGTTCCCGGCCGAGGGCGAGGTCAACGCCGAAGCGGAGATGCGTGCTCTGCGGGGGATGGTGCAGGAAACTCTGGGAGAGATTGCCCCCCACATCACCACTCGCGTGGCGTGCAGCAGCGACGTAGTGGAGGGCATTCTGGCTGAAGCCCGCCGTCTGGATTATGACCTTCTGGTCATCGGCGCCTCAGAGGAATGGTTCTTCAAGAATCTACTGTTTGGAGCCATCCCTGATAGAGTGGCCGAGGAAGCGCCCTGTTCGGTGCTGATGGTGCGCAAGTACGAGCCGAAAGCGATCTCCGGCGCGCGGCGCATGCTCAAGCGGCTGCGGGGCTGAGCTCACCCCAAAATCGCCAGCAGTCTCTCACCCGTGAAAGCGCGGGTCTCGTTCCAGGAGCAAGCTCAATCCCTGATCCAGGTTCACTTTGGGACGGAATCCCAGCAGCCGGCGGGCCAGGCTGATGTCGGCTACCAGGCGGGAGACGCCGCCGCTCTCGGTGGAGTTGTACAGTGGGGTCACCCGTCGCCCGGTCGCGCGGGCCACTTTTCCCACCACCTGATTGATGCTCACCTCCTGCCCGGAGCCGATGTTGATGATCGCCCGGTCCACGTTTTTGGCCGTGGCTGCGGCCACGAGAGCGTCCACCACGTCATCCACGTACACAAAATCCCGTGTCTGCTGGCCGCCGCCAAACACCACCAGTGACCCGCCGCCGAGCGCCTGTTTTACGAACTGAGGAATGACCGGTGGGTGGGAAGGGGGAATGAGCTGGCCCGGCCCGTAAGCATTGAAGATGCGCAGCACGACCGTCTCGATGCCCCACAGCGCGCCGATGGTACGCACATAGTACTCGGCGGCGAGCTTGCTTACCGCGTAAGGCGAGCTGGGGTTTGGCGGCAGGTCCTCGCTCACCGGTTGCCGTTCCTGCTCCCCGTACACCGCCCCCGACGAGGTGAAGACCACGCGGCGAATGCCCGCATCACGCATGGCCTCCATCACACTCACCGTCCCGCCCACGTTCACGTCGTTGTACTCACGCGGGTAGAGCAGCGACTCCGGCACGAGCACGCGGGCCGCCAGGTGATAGACGCAGGTCACACCCTGCAACAGCGTCCACAGCTTGGGCACGTCCCGGACGTCCCCCCGGCTAAACAGTACTCGTGGAGAAAGGCGATCCGGGCTACCCGTGCTCAGGTCGTCTAGCACGCGCACTTGATGCCCTTCCATGACCAGTCGGTTAGCCAGGGCCGTGCCCAGGAATCCTGCACCGCCGGTGATTAACACTTTCATCGCTTTGTCCCCCCATGGTGGTACGTTTCGCGGATGTGAATTAGCATCGGTCGCGCATCATTATACCACGGATGCGCTCTCAATGCGAAAATCCCGTTAGCGACACCCTGGAATCTACGGCAGGGGGTAACTGCTCAGGCTACTTCTGTTAGCGATTGAAATCGCCTCTAGAGGGCTTGCAGCCGAGCGTCCACCTGCGTGGACGCGCCTGTCCACGCAGGTGGACAGCCAGCTTTAACTCCTCAGGCG
>JAGGZG010000046.1 GCA_021162125.1 Anaerolineae bacterium | reverse complement strand
GCCAGAAACCCGTTTCCTCGGAGGAAATGGGGTTGCTTTGAGCCAAATTCGTATTTGTGAATCGCCGGCCGCTCGTGCGCTACTGTGCCTCTGGCCCGGGTGGCTTATTCTCCTGCGTTGCTGGGGCGTTTGTCTGCGCTGCCTCGATGGTGCGCAGGCCGTTGCGGACGGTTTTCAGCAAGGCGGAGAGTTGATCTTCGAGTTGAGAGAGGACGCCGTAGGTGTAGGAATCTGCGTCGGCTTTGAACGTCTCGGCTTCGCGCTGGGCCCGTTCAATGATCGTCTGCGCGCGGCGCTCGGCCTGCTGCGTGAGTTCGTGTTCGGATAACATGTGCTCCGCCTTCTCACGCGCCAGGGCGACGATGCGCTCTGCCTCCTCGTTGGCCTGGGCGATGAGCCGCTCTCGTTCCTGCTGGATGCGCTTGCCCTTCTTGATTTCCTCTGGAATGGAGATGCGCATCTGGTCAATGATGTTCAGGAACAGTTCTTCGTTAACGAGGCGGTTCGAGGTGAAGGGAATACGCCGACTCTCGTTGAGCAAGGATTCCAGGCGATCAACCAGGTGTAAGATGTCTATGGCAATCACCTCCCTTGACGTGTCGGACTGCTATCCTGACGGGGCAGTCGCCACGGCTGTGCTCAGTCGCGCAATGATACGATGTTCACTCTGTCGCCGCTTGCTTTGCCGAGCTGTGCCAACTTGGCTTGCAGCGCGGCCTGGACGTGAGGCGCGACCATTGCTTCCACGCAACCACCCACCAGGGCTACCTCTTTGACGATGCTGGAGCTCAGGAAGGCGTGCTCCAAACTGGTGAACAGGCAGATGGTCTCCACATCCGCAGCCAGCTTCTTATTGGTGAGGGCCATCTGGTATTCCAGTTCGAAATCGAAGGTGATCCGCAGCCCGCGTACAATCACCTGCGCGCCTTTCTGCCGGACGTACTCCACGGTCAGGCCGTCGTAGCCCTCCACGGTGACGTTGGGCAGATCGGCCACGGCCTCGCGCATGAGGGCCAGACGCTCCTCGACGTTGAACAGCAGGTTCTTCAGTGGGCGGGCGTATACGGCGACGATCAGGTGGTCGAATATCGTGGCCGCTCGCGTGGCTATGTCTATATGGCCGTAGTGAACCGGGTCAAAAGTGCCCGGATAGACGGCGGTAGTCATGGATATTGTCTCCTTAAAAAAGAGGCCCTAGCTTAGATCGCCTGCCCGTTGCCAGAACTGTTCCAGCTTGCGAGCCAGCAGGCGATGCTCCGGCCGGCGCAGGTCTGGATCCTCACGGAACAGGGTCTGAGCCTCGGTGCGGGCCTGTTCCAGGATGGGCGTGTCTCCCACCTGTGCCAGCCTGAGGTCTGGCAGACCGCTCTGGCGCGTGCCGAAGAACTCGCCGGGGCCGCGCAGTTCCAGGTCCTTCTGGGCCAGGAGAAAGCCATCGTGGGTGCTTTCCAGGGCGCGCAGACGCTCCTCACTGCTAGCGGTGGACGAATCTGCCAGCAGGATGCAGTAGGACTGGTGCTCGCCCCGGCCCACACGCCCCCGGAACTGGTGCAATTGGGCCAGCCCAAAGCGATTTGCCCCCTCCACCAGCATTACTGTGGCGTTGGGCACGTCAATGCCCACCTCGACCACTGGCGTCGAGACCAGAATGTCCAATTCGCCCCGGCGAAGTGCCTGCATGATCGCTTCTTTGTCCGCTGCCTTCATCCGCCCGTGCAACAGGCCCAGGCGCATATCGGGGAAGACGTTTTTTTGCAGACGTTCGTATTCTTTCACGGCTGCCCGGGCCTCGATTTTCTCCGATTCTTCGATCAGGGGGCAGATGATGAACGCCTGCCGTCCTTCCTCGATCTGGCTGCGCAGGAATGCGTAGGCCCGCTCCCGCTCGCGGGGGAACATCCAGCGGGTTTTGATCTCCTGGCGGCCGGGTGGGAGCTCGTCAATGACTGAGATGTCCAGGTCACCGTAAATAGTCAGTGCCAGGGTGCGCGGGATGGGTGTGGCGCTCATCACCAGGACGTGCGGGTTGTGGCCTTTGCTGCGCAACGTCCCCCGCTGGGCCACTCCAAAGCGATGCTGCTCATCCACGATGGCCAAACCTAATTCCTGGAACTCGACTCCCCCCTGAATCAGGGCGTGAGTACCGATGACGATGTTCGCCGTGCCGTTGTTGATTTCCTCGTAGATGGCTTGCTTCTCGGCGGCGGGTGTGCTGCCGGTGAGCAGGCGGATTTGCAAGGGGCGATTGCCCAGGGTGAAACCCTCCAACAGGCCACTGATGGTCTTGAAATGCTGCTCGGCCAGGATCTCCGTGGGGGCCATGAGCACGGCTTGCATCCCACTCCCCACGGTGGCGAGCATGGCGGCAGTGGCCACCACCGTCTTGCCCGATCCCACGTCGCCTTGCAGCAAGCGGCTCATTGGCTGAGGCTGTTGCAGATCGGCCAGAATTTCGTCTAGAACGCGCTGCTGCGCCGTGGTGAGGGTGAAGGGCAGTGAGCGGATGAATTCTTGCACGAGTTCCCGGTTGACGTCCAGGGCCCGGCCGGTCTGGGATCGCCAGAGGTGCCGCTGGCGGAGCACGCCCATTTGAATCAGGAAGAATTCGTCGAAGACCAGCCGCTGCCGTGCCCGCTTCTGGCTGGCCCAGTCGTCCGGGAAGTGAATCTGGACGATGGCCGTTTCCAGGTCGAGCAGGTTGGCCCGCTCTCGCAAGTTGTCCGGCAGGTAGTCGGGCAGGCGTTTGGACCAATAATCCACGGTGCGCTTCATGATGCGCCGCATCCAGCGAGCGCTGATCCCTTTGGTGAGTGGGTACACGGGAACCAGGCGGGCGGTGTGGATCAATTCCTGATCCAGGGGCTCCCACTCTGGAGAGCGAAAAGTCAACCGCCCCAGGTATTCGTCCACTTTCCCGCTGATCACAATCCGTTTGCCGGGCTTGAATTTGTCGGCCAGGTAGGGCTGGTTGAACCAGGTGGCCTGGATGGTGCCGGAGGCGTCGGCGATGATGGTGTTGATTATCACCCCACCAGCCCGCGTCTGGCGCACTTTGGTGTTCCAGACGGTGCCGATGACGGTAACGTCCTCCCCGTATTCCAGGCGGGCGATAGGCTTGAGCGCGCTGTAGTCGTCGTAGCGGTGCGGGAAAAGGTACAGCAGGTCGCGGATGGTGTGCACTCCCAGGCGGGCCAGCCGTTTGGCGTAGCCCTTGTTGATGCCGGAGATGGCGGTCACCGGTGAGTCCAGCCCGGGCCGCTCGATCTGTGGGGCAACGGGTGGCGGCGGTGGCTGGCGCGGGACCGGTGGGGCGGAGGGCGGTGGAGGTTG
>JAGGZG010000361.1 GCA_021162125.1 Anaerolineae bacterium | reverse complement strand
GTCAAACGCATCCGTGAGGCCAGCTGGCGAATAGACTACTTTCTGATCATCACCGTCGCTGCCCTGTTGATCGTGGGCCTGATGATGGTCTACAGCTCCACTTTTGACCTGGCCTACAAGGGATTTGGCGACCCGGCTTACTTCTTTCGGCGGCAAATCCTCTGGATGGTGCTGGGCCTGGGCGCGCTGATCGTCCTGGCCCGCATCGAGTACCAGTTCTGGCAGCGAGTCGCCATCCTGCTCATGGCTGGCGCGCTCCTGTTGCTGGGAGTGGTGCTGGTCTTCGGCAACACGCGATTCGGCGGACAGCGCTGGCTGCTGCCCGGCGGCTCCGTGCAGCCCAGTGAGCTGTGCAAGCTGGCGGTGGTCATCTACATTGCCGCCTGGCTGTCATCCAAAGGCGAGCGCATCCGGCAGATCACCTACGGGTTGATCCCTTTCTCCATTCTCATTGGACTGGTGACCGGGCTGATCATGTTCCAGCCCGACCTGAGCACGGCGGTGCTCATTGCCCTCACCGGTGGCGCGATGTTTTTCATCGCCGGGGCAGACCTGTTGCAACTGGCCATCAGCCTGATCTTTGGCGGGGCGACGTTTGTTTTCCTGGTCAGTCAACTGCCCCACAGTGCGACTCGAATCGCTGTCTTCCTGGACCCCAACAGCGATCCTAACGGGATTGCTTATCACATCCGTCAAACGTTGATCGCCCTGGGTTGCGGGGGGTGGACCGGGGTGGGCCTGGGCGCGGGCCGGCAGAAGTTCGGGTATATGCCAGCCGCGCACACGGACGCCATTTTCGCCGTGTTGGGCGAGGAGCTGGGATTGATCGGCTGTCTGGTGGTGATTGGATTGTTCGTGGCCCTGGCTTACCGGGGGTTCAAGATCGCGCTGGAGGCCCCGGACGCCTTCGGCACCGTGTTGGCTGCCGGGCTGACCTGTTCGTTGATCATCCAGGCTCTGGTGAACATCGCGGTGGTGACAGCCACCCTGCCCTACGCTGGAGTGCCACTGCCTTTCATCAGCTACGGCGGCTCGTCGCTGGTGGTTGCCCTGGCCAGCGTGGGCTTGCTGCTCAGCATCTCGCGGGGCAAGACTAAAAAGCGAAGGATGGGCGCGCGTGCGCGTGATAATCTCGGGAGGCGGGACTGGAGGGCACGTGTATCCCGCGTTGGCCATCGTTGAGGCCCTGACAGCCACTGGCCTACAGGACGTCTCGCTGCTGTACGTTGGCAGCGAGGGCGGCGTGGAGGAGGAACTGGCCCGGCGACAGGGGATTGCGTTCCGGGCCATCGCCGCCGGGCAGGTGCGGGGATTGATGCCGTGGACGATGGCCCGCAACCTGATGCGCATAGCCAGGGGTCTGTTTCAGGCGCGGCGCATCGTGGGTGAGTTCGCCCCACGGGTGGTGCTGGTCACCGGCGGGTACGTGTGCGTGCCCGTGGCTCTGGCTGCGTGGGCGCGGCGGATACCGGTGCTGATCTATCTGCCGGACCTGGAGCCGGGCCTGGCCATCCGTGTGCTGAGCAGGTTCGCTGCACGGGTGGCGGTGTCCTTCCCGGAGGTGGCGCGGTACTTCGGGGCGGGCAGAACGGTGGTCACCGGCTATCCGGTGCGGGCCGCGTTTTTCGCGGCGGACAAAGCAGCGGCGCGGGCGACCTTTGCCCTGGAAGCCGGGATGCCCGTGGTGACGGTGTTCGGCGGCAGCCGGGGAGCACGGAGCATCAATCGCGCGCTGTGCTCCATTCTGGATGAGCTTCTGGTGCGTTGCCAGGTCATTCACGTCAGTGGTACGCTGGACGCGGACTGGGTGGCGGAGCGGGCGAAGGCCTTGCCTCCCGATTTGCGATCTCGCTACCGGCACTACGCTTACCTGCACAGGGAGATGGTGGATGCCCTGGCTGCGGCGGACCTGGTAGTGGCCCGCGCAGGTGCGTCCACGCTGGGGGAGTTCCCGGCCCTGGGCTTGCCCAGCATCCTGGTGCCCTATCCCTACGCCGGACAGCATCAGGACGTGAACGCGGACTACCTGGTGCAACGCGGGGCCGCCGTCAAAATTGCGGACGCGGAGCTGAGCGCGAAGTTGCTGCCCACCATCCAGGCACTGTTGGACGACCGGGAGCGGTTGGCGGAGATGAGCGCGCGGGCCCGGTCCCTGGCACGACCGGAGGCGGCGCGACGCATCGCTGAGGAGCTGATTGGATTGGCAGGCGAAAGCAGGGGAGCAGGCCTTCATGTTGCTGAGTAGATCGCCGCAGGGAGGGCTACAAGTCGTCGAGTTGACGGCGACCACGGTGGTGTTGATTTTCGTGGGCTTCTTCGCCTACCTGGGCTCCAGGCGGGACCTGCGCAAAGAGTTGTTATTCTTCGCCGGGCTGCTGTTGGGCACTCTACTCAGTCTGGTGGATTGCAAACCGCTGATGCCCATCGCCAACCGCGTGTTTCGCCTGATCCTGTTTGCCGTCAAGGGTGGGGCGATGACTGACGACCCATTGCCCATCTGGGAGGCGGTGAAAAAGCGACCGCCACTGGTGAACCCGGCCGACCCGAAGAGTATACTGTGGTTCAACACCGGGGTTTTCGTCACCCTGGCTATTATCTTTTATTTGCTAGGCAATCGCCTGTGGCGTGCGCAGCCACCTAATATCCTGAGCATCCTGACCATGGCCGGGTCAAAGAAATCGCGCAGCCAGATGCCCCGTGTTCTCCTCACTCAGTTGACGAGCACGGTGGTGGGGGGATTGAACGGATTCCTGGTGGCCATGTTCGTCATCCCCCGCTATCTGGCGGCGACTCAGACCCTGGTCGTCATTCCGGGCACAGCGGCGTGGGATGTACTGGCCCACAGCCTGCGGTACGCCATAGTTGTGGTATTCCTGGTGTTCATCGTCCGGGGTTGGCAGCAGGCCAAACGGCGCTAGTCAGACCTCCGCGACCTCAGAGGTCTGCAAGCCCGCACAGGGGAGACGGGCGCTGTGGTTCCTATCGAGATAGTTTTCTTCATCGTGATCGCCATATTCGGCCTGGTGGGCCTGGTGCGCGGATTCCTGCGTGAGTTGGGTGTCACGTTGCCGCTCATCGTCCTGCTGTGGGCCTATTCGGCCCTGGGCGAGCGGTTGTTGAGATTGGTAGAGGGGGGGATGGCCAAGGCGGCTGGTTATTCCCTGCCGACGACTACCGGCGATCTGGTTCGCTGCTCGTTCTTCATTGTCACCCTGATTTTTGTGACCTTCATCGCCTATCAAGGCGAGACGCTGGCCTTCGGGGGCTCTGATCCACCCGGAATACAGGGCTGGCTCCTGGCTCTGTTGATCGGGCTGGTCAACGGTTATCTGATCGCCGGCACGGCGTGGTATTACCTGGCCCATTATAATTATCCCATCCAAACGCTGGGGATGATCCAGCTTCCACTGACCCCGCTGGCCCAGGCGATTGCCAGCCATGCCTTGCCCCCGGACGTCCTGGGGCCGCTGTTGCCTTTCCTAGTGTTTTTCTTGATCATTCTGCGGATTATCCGATGAACGCATTGGAGCTGGCCTCGAAATCGCATATCTACCTGGTTGGCATCGGCGGTATCGGTCTATCGGCCATCGCCCGCGTGCTGCTGGCTCAGGGACACCGCGTGTCTGGCTCGGACATGCGGGCCTCGGCCATCACGGATGCCCTTGCTCGTGAGGGGATCACGGTGCACATCGGTCACGACGCCGGCCACCTGCCCCCTGACGTGGCCCTGGTGATCGTCTCCTCGGCGGTGCCCGTGGATAACCCGGAGGTCGTCGCCGCGCAGCAACGGGGCATTCCGGTGGTTAAGCGAGCCGAGGTTCTGGGAGCGATGATGGCCGGCAAGGTAGGGATTGCCGTAGCCGGCACTCATGGCAAGACGACGATCACCGCCCTGATCGCTCTCACTTTGATGCGGGCCGGATGTGACCCAACTTTCATCGTGGGCGGCGTGCTCCAGGATTTAGGCACCAACGCCCGCGCCGGACAAGGGCCTTATTTCGTGATCGAGGCCGACGAGTATGACCACACGTTTCTGGGACTGCGGCCTCAGATTGCGGTGGTGACCAACATCGAGATGGATCATCCCGATTGCTATCCCGACCTGGAGAGCATGATCGAGGCTTTCCGCCGTTTCCTGGCCCTGGTGCCCCCTGATGGCTGTGTCGTTGGCTGTGGCGATGACCAGAGGGTACGGGGGTTACTGGGAGAACTCAGGGGGACCCGGAGGATTACGTATGGGTTGGGGGCAGGGGTGGATTGGCGAGCGACGGACATTCGGGCCAACCCGGCCGGCGGGAGTGATTTCCTGGTGCGGCACGCAGGGCGTGACTTTGGCCGCTTTTCCATCTCCATCCGGCTGTCCGGTGTCCACAACGTGCAGAATGCCCTGGCGGTCCTGGCCGTGGCTCACCACCTGGGTCTGGATCAGGAGGCGGTGCGCGAGGCGCTGGCGGAGTTCCGGGGTACGGGACGGCGCTTCGAGCACAAGGGCACGGTGGCCGGGGTGACGGTGATTGACGATTACGCCCATCACCCCACCCAGATTCGGGCCACGCTGGCAGCCGCGCGGGCGCGTTTCCCGCAAAGCGCGATTTGGGCCGTGTTCCAGCCGCACACCTACAGCCGGACGAAGGCGCTCCTGGATGAGTACGCTGCCAGCTTCGGCGACGCCGACCACGTGATTGTGACCGCTATCTACGCTGCCCGCGAGCACGATACGTTGGGTGTGAGCGCCGCCGACCTCGTGGCTCGCATGTCACATCCAGACGCGCGCCTGATCGCCGATCTGGGCGCAGCGACCGATTACCTGGCGGGGCACGTTCGACCCGGTGACGTGGTGATTACCCTGGGTGCGGGCGACGGTTATCTGGTGGGCGAGGGGTTGTTGGCCCGGCTCGAAAAGCAAGACGCTCTGTTGCGTCCCCTCTAGCTCCCCCTGTTCCACGGGGGGAGGACACTGAGAGCAGTAGGGATGGATGGATGGTGGACAACATTGCACTCCAGAATCTGCGCGCGGCCTTGCAGCGCCGCTGGGGCGACCGCCTGCGGGTGGATGAGCCGATGGCGGAGCACACCTCGTACCGCATCGGCGGCCCGGCTGATCTGTACCTCGTCGCTGAGAGTGGGGATGACCTGGCGCAGATGGTGGCCCTGGCCGATGAGCATGGCGTGCCCGTCTTCGTGATGGGCCGGGGGACGAACGTCCTGGTCGCCGACGCGGGCATCCGTGGCCTGGTGATTGAGCTCCGAGCGGAGCAGGTGCGCTGGACGACGCGCGACGACGAGACTATTCTGTGGGCGGAGGCCGGGGCCAATCTGAGGGAGATTGCCCGCACGAGCGTGGCCCGTGGGCTGGCCGGCCTGGAGTGGGCGGTGGGCATCCCGGGTAGCGTGGGCGGGGCAGTGGTGGGCAACGCCGGAGCCTTTGGCGGGTACATGAGTGACGTGGTACGCCGGCTCACCATCCTGGACGCCAGCGGCGTGCGGGAGATGAGCGCTGCCGAAGCCGGGTTCGGCTACCGGACGAGCCGCTTCAAAGCCGGCTCACAGGCTGCGGGGCGAAAGGAGATCATCCTGGCGGCGGAGATGGCGTTGCGCCCGGAGTCCGTGGCCGTGCTCGAAGAACGGGTGACCGAGTACACTCGGCGGCGGATGGAGCGGCAGCCGGCGGAGCCCAGCGCGGGCTCGGTGTTCAAACGCACGGCCCAGTACCCGGCCGGGTTCCTCATAGAGCAGGCCGGGCTGAAGGGCACCCGCCGTGGGGAGGCGATGATCTCTCCCCGGCACGCCAACTTCATCATTAACCTGGGGCGGGCGCGGGCGACCGACGTGAAAGCTCTCATCGAGTTGGCCCAGGAGACCGTATTGCGCGAGTTTGGTGAGCGGTTGGAGTTGGAGATTGAGTTGATTGGAGAATGGGAATGAGGAAACGGAAAATTCGGGTCGGCCTGATCTTCGGCGGGCGTTCGGGAGAGCACGAGGTGTCGTTGGTCTCTGCCCAGGGGATTATGAAGGCCATTGATAAGGAAAAGTACGAGGTGCTGCCCATCGGCATTACCAAAGACGGGCGCTGGATCGCTTCCGGCGATCCGATGAAGGCCCTGCAATCCGGGCTGACGGCGGGGAGCGAGCCGGTGGCCCTCCTGGGCGATCCATCACAGCGCGGCCTGGTACGTCTGGAAGAAAGGGAGAGCGGTCTGGTGGCGGCCCGCCTGGCGGAGATAGACGTGATCTTCCCTGTGTTGCATGGTCCCTACGGCGAGGATGGTACGGTGCAGGGTTTGCTGGAGCTGGCCGGGATCCCCTACGTGGGGGCGGGGGTGACCGGCTCGGCGCTGGGGATGGACAAGCTCATATTCAAGGACCTGGTGCGCGCCCACGGGCTGCCGGTCGTTCCTTACATCGGGATCAAGCGCAAGGAGTGGGAGCGCGATCCAGAGGCGGTTATGGAGCGCATCGAGGCCGTCCTCCAGTATCCTATGTTCGTCAAACCGGCAAACCTGGGCTCCAGCGTGGGCGTCACCAAAGTGCACGACCGCGCGGAACTGCCCGCTGCTCTGGATGAGGCCGCGCGCTATGACCGCAAACTCGTGGTAGAGAAGGGGATAAATGCACGCGAGATCGAGGTCAGCGTGCTGGGCAATGACGACCCCATCGCCAGCGTGCCCGGCGAGGTCGTGCCCTGCCGCGAGTTCTACGATTATCGAGCCAAGTACATCGAGGAAAATTCAGAGTTGCTGGTTCCCGCGCCCATCCCAGATGAAACCGCCCGCCGCGTGCGCGAGCTGGCCATCCAGGCGTATCTGGCCATTGACTGCGCGGGGATGGCTCGGGTGGACTTTTTGTTGGACCGCGACGACGGCACTCTGTACCTGAGCGAGGTGAACACCATCCCCGGCTTCACTCCCATCAGCATGTATCCCAAACTGTGGGAGGCGAGCGGGATTTCTTACACGGAGCTGATTGATCGACTGATTGAGCTGGCCCTGGAGAGACACGAGGACAAGAGCCGCTCCCGGACTTCGTATAGCTTGGAAGAGTGAGCGACTGCGGAGGCAACAATGGGCACTAGATCGCCCGGCCGGACGCGCAAGACAAAACGTCGCCCTCTTTCGTCCAAAACCAAAGGGCGGCGCAAACGGTCGCAGCGGCGGCTGGGACAGACTTACGATTCGGCGTTGAGTCTGCCCGCCGTTTCCCGCATGTCCGCCCGTTCCATTGCGCGGCCACTGGCGGGTTTCCGGCAGGTGAAGGTGAGCTCCGTCCTGGGTCTGGGGCTGGTTCTGCTGGCCGCGTTGGGCTACTGGCTGTTCTTGACCGACGATTTTTACGTGTACGAGATCACGGTGCAAGGCAATCACCTGGTCTCCACCGATGAGATTTTCGCCGCCAGCGGGCTGTATGGGCTGAGCATTTTCTGGGTGAACCCGCAGCGGGTCGCGGATACGGTCGCCGGGCTGCCCGGCATCCTCTCTGCCGAGGTGCACTGTTCTCTGCCCAACCGCGTGACCATCACCGTGGTGGAGCGAGAGCCACAGGTCGTCTGGCAGCGCGCCGGGACGCGCTGGCTGGTGGATGAGCAGGGCACGGTACTCACTGCCCAGACCGAGCCAGGGGGCGGGTTGGTGATCGAGGATCAGGATGGCAGTCCACTGCACCCTGGTGACCGGGTAGACGCGGCGGCGGTGGCCGGAGCGCGCCAGCTTCAGGGTTTATTACCGGAGCTGTCCACCGTGCGCTACACGCCGCCGACGGGCCTCAGCTTTCGGCACCCGTTGGGCTGTGATGTCTACCTGGGTACCGGCACAGACATGGCGGAGAAAGTGACCATCATGCAGGCCCTGGTGGAGCAGTTGGCCGCTTCCGGAGAGCACCCGGAATACATTGACCTGCGGTTCAAGGACAGCCCGTGTTACAAGTTGAGTAATAAGTAACGAGTAATGAGTAATGAGTAATGAGGGTGGGACGATGTGGTTACCAGTTATCGGTTTATTATTGGGCATCATTATTGGTTCGGTGTTCTCGGTCTCCATCCCGGCGCAGTACTCGCGCTACACGGCGATGGCCATCCTGGCCGCACTGGATTCGGTGTTGGGCGCGGTGCGGGCCGAGTTGGAGGGTGAGTACCGCAACCGCGTGTTCGTCAGCGGATTCTTCGCCAATGCCCTGCTGGCGGCAGGATTGACTTTTCTGGGTGACCGATTGGGGGTTGAGTTGTACTACGCTGCTATTGTGGCTTTCGGAGTGCGTTTGTTCAACAATCTGGCACGCATCCGGCGCCACTTGTTGGAGCCCTCATCCTGGCGGCAACAGGGGGCCGCCGGGGAGTGAACGTCGCTGTGAACGGGGAGAGATGCCGTGGGCAAAACTATCGCTGGCATTGACATCGGCACGACGAAGATTTGTACACTGGTTGGTGAGGTGGACGACGAGGGCCTCTTGCGCATCGTCGGCGTGGGTGTCACTCCTGCGCGGGGACTGCGCAAGGGCGTGGTGGTCAACGTCAGTCAGGCTACGGAGGCCATCGCCACCTCGGTCGAGAAGGCGGAACGTATCTCCGGCTACGAGATCGAGCGCGCCTACGTGAGCATCGCCGGGTCGCACATCTCGTCCACCAACAGCCGGGGCGTGGTGGCCGTCTCCCACGGCAGCCGGGGGATCACCGGGGATGACATTGACCGCGCGCTGGACGCGGCGCAGGCCGTCGCCATCCCGTATAACCGCGAAGTGATCCACATCGTGCCCCGTGGCTATACCGTGGATGGGCAGGACGGCGTGCGCGAACCGCTGGGTATGCACGGTTATCGGCTGGAGGTGGAGACGCACATCGTCACCGGGGCGGCAACCTCGATTCAGAACCTGGTCAAGTGCGTGGAGGGACTGAACATCACCATCGAGCAATTGGTGCTCAACCCGTTAGCATCCGGTGAGGCTGTGTTGACCGACACCGAGCGGGAGATGGGCGTCGTCCTGGCCGACATCGGCGGGGGGACTACGGACATCGCCATTTTCATCGAGGGCAGCGTGTGGCACACCACCATCCTGGCCGTAGGTGGCAACCACCTGACCAACGACATCGCCATTGGCCTGCGTGCCCCTTTCACAACCGCTGAGGAGGTGAAGAAGCGATACGGACACGCCTGTCCACGAAGCCTGGCTGCGGACGAGGTGCTGGACGTGGCAGCTTTTGGAGAAGATGCCCGGCAGACGGTCAGTCGCCAGTTCCTGGCACAGATCATCGAGGCCCGCATGGAGGAGATCTTCAGTCTCATTATGCAGGAGGTCAAGCGCTCCGGCTACGATGGTCTGCTGCCTGCTGGGGTCGTGCTCTGCGGAGGCACAGCCGAACTGGCTGGCATCACCGAATTGGGGCGCGAGGTGCTGAGCCTGCCGGTGCGTGTGGGAGCGCCCCATGACTTGCAGGGTTTGGTAGACGTGCTCTCTAGTCCGGCTTACGCTACTAGCGTGGGATTGCTCCTGTGGGGATTGCGACAGACGGCGACCGCCCGTCCACGGACGCGGAGTGTTCCTCTGCACCGCCGCCTGGCGCAATGGTTCAGGGCCTTCCTGCCCGGATGAGACGATGGCTTACGGGGGTGACGTAGACGAGAAGGTTGGTATCCCATCACGAATGACAACGCAATGCAGAAAACGTAGAACTTGAAAGGAGACGGAAATGCAACAGCGAGCGCAATCTAGGATTTCGGAGTTGGAGAACTTTGCCCAGATCAAGGTGGTGGGCATTGGCGGAGGTGGGTCCAACGCTGTGAACCGGATGATCGAGGAGGGGCTGCGCGGCGTGGAGTTCATCGCCATCAACACCGACGCTCAGGCATTGATGCTCTCCCAGGCCCCCAAGCGCATCCGCATCGGTGACAAGCTAACCAAGGGGCTGGGCTCCGGTGGCGATCCCGAGATAGGGCGCAAGGCGGCGGAGGAATCGAGCGACGACCTGTACGAAGCTCTCACCGGCGCGGACATGGTCTTCCTCACGGCGGGAATCGGCGGGGGCACGGGCACTGGTGCTTCGCCAGTGATAGCCAAGATCGCCCGCGAGATCGGCGCGCTGACCATCGGTGTGGTCACCCGTCCCTTCTCCTTCGAGGGGGCGCGGCGGCGAGCTGTGGCCGAGGAGGGAGTCGAGCGCCTCAAGGAAGAAGTGGACACCCTGATCGCCATCCCAAACGACCGCTTGCTCCAGATTGTAGATAAGAAGGCCACGTTGCAGGAGGCTTTCAGCGTTGCCGATGACGTTCTGCGGCAGGGTATCCAGGGCATCTCCGAGCTGATCACCGTGCCGGGCCTGATCAACCTGGACTTCGCTGACGTGCGCACCATCATGTCCGAAGGCGGGGCTGCGCTCATGGCCGTAGGCCGGGCCAGTGGAGAGAACCGCGCCGTGGAAGCTGCGCAGGCTGCTATCTCCAGCAAGCTCCTGGACGTGACCATTGACGGCGCGCGGGGTATCCTGTTCAACGTCACCGGCGGCCCGGACCTGAGCCTGTTCGAGGTTAACGAGGCGGCGGAGATCATCCGCGAGACCGCGCACCCGGAGGTGAACATCATCTTTGGTGCGGTCATTGACGAAGCGATGCAGGATGAAATTCGCATCACGGTGATCGCCACCGGCTTCGATAGCACTGGACAACGGCGGACGGCCACTGTGACGCCCGCTCGCCAGCAGCAGCCTTTCGAGTTGAAGATCGCGCAACTGGCTGGCAGCGACGACCTGGACATCCCGACCTTCATGCGCCGCCAGTGAGCTGACAAGGAGACGAGGAGACGAAGAGACAAGGGGATAAGGTGACTGGGAGAACCACTCCTTGTTTCCACCCTCTCCCTGTCCCCCAATGCGCTTCCTCCTCCTGTGAAATGTTGAGAAGGAGGCCGAGTCCTCCCCCCGTGAAACGGGGGGAGCTAGAGGGGG
>JAGGZG010000355.1 GCA_021162125.1 Anaerolineae bacterium | reverse complement strand
TCAGTACCCTCGGAGTCGGGTCGTTGGCTGTAACTCCGAACGTTATGATGTCGGGGGTATTCATTTCAATTCTTTCAGTACCCTCGGAGTCGGGTCGTTGGCTGTAACCCCCCCTTATAACCAATTCTGAAAATAGCGCCAGTACTGCTTTAGGCTCGAAAAACGGCTCTGGGGGCTTCCTGGGCAGCCTTTCTCTCGCCTGCCCTCTCCTCCACGCACGCGATGCGCCCTTTTCCTCGCAAATTCATTTCTGCTCCAAAATCGCGCTCATTTGCGAAAGGTCCCACGCGCACAAAAAGGCCGCCAGATCGTCGCTGCCGGCCCATGATCACAGCACGTCGTTGCAGAAACGCCGGAACTCGCACACTACACACTGCGCCCGCCGCTTCGCCGGACCGGGCATCTCCTCCTGCTCCACGATGCGTTGCATGGCTTCCACCGCCGCCCTCACTTTCGATCGCAACCGCGCAGTCAACCTCACCTCCCGCGCCTGCCGGTTGGGAATGGAGTACAGGAAACCGCGCCGCACGGGCAATCCCCACTTCTCCTCCAACATCATCCCATACGCCGCCAACTGTAATTCCCAATGACGCCCGCCCCGCCCCGTTGTATCCTTGTACTCCACAGGGATGGCCTCATCTGCCGTGCGCACCGCCATGTCCACCCGCCCCCGCAATCCCAATACCTCCGACGCCAATTCTACACCGAAATGCCGTTCCCCTTCCGGCAGACCATACACCCGCAAGCCGCGCCGTTGTTCACGGGCACGCTCCTCGATGTGCGCTTCCCGCCCCGCTTCCATCTTATACGTCGTGGGCCGCACGTGGGGGAGACAGGCGTAATAGTAGATGATGCGCGGGCAATAAGCATATTGCTTGAGGTCTGTGACCCGAAACATGGGCTCGTTCATCCCTTTCCCTCCCGGATGATCACTTTGCGGTTGGCCCAATCTTTCTCGCAGATGGGGAAGAGCTGGACGTTGCCCTCGCGCTTGCCCAATTGCTTCTTGATTTTCTTCATCAGCTCTTCTTGATGCGTGCGCGCCAGGTCACCCAGGAACGCCGAGTACTGGATACGGTCCAACCCGTAGTCCAGGCAGATGTCGGCGACTTTGGCTCGCGTCCCATCGTGGGGGATGTCGTACACTACCAGGCATTGCATGATGAAATCTCGAATTTGCGAATTTGCGAATTGCGAATCATTCGCCATTCACCATTTTACCATGAACGGCTCGTAGACCGCTCGATCCCGGCGCAGAAAGGTGGCCAGATGTCGCGCTTGCCGTTGGAGGATAACGCGCAGCGGGTAACGCTTGCCCTCGTACTTCTCCGGCTTCTCCAGCCGGGCCAACACTTTCTCGGCCAGCATGCGGCGCGTATTCTCTTTCAGCAATCCCTGCTCGTCCTGCTCGAAGCGCACCCCTTTGCCCACCAATCCAAACACTACCCGATCCACCACCGCCACGCGGAACTCCTCGATTAGATCCAACACCAGGCTGGGTTTGCCGGGCCGGTCCACGTGGATGAACCCGGCGTAAGGATCCAGGCCGGCCAGCACCACTGCCCGCTCCACCTGACCATAGAGGATGCCGTAGCCGTAGTTTAAGGCCGAATTCACCGCGTCCTTCGCCCCGCGTCCCACCCGTCCCGGCCAGCCATATTCGCCGGGCACCACCCGCTGCAAAGCAGTCCAGTAGGCCTGCGCTGCCCGTCCCTCGATGCCCAGTACCTGCGAGCGCACCTCGTCAACGGTCGCCCCCTCCAGCCTGTCGAGCTCCTCCAGGTGATCGCGAAGCTCATCCGCCGTCCAGCGCAACTCGCGGTAGAGGTTGGGGGCCGTCTCCTTGCGGTATTTGGCCACGTAGCGCAAGAAGGCCGCCTGATTTTCGATCTTGCCGCTGGCGAAAGTCCGGGCCAGGATCAACCCCCGCCCATCGTTGTAGGCCATCATCTGCGCCCGGCGGGTCTGTACCGTGCCCGTCAGCCCGGACGAGTACAGCGCCGCGTAGGGCCGTCCGAGGCTGCTCACGAAGTAGATAGGGATTCCCTCCTCGCAGCAGGCCCGCACTGCGTCGGAACTCAGACCCACCCCGTTACCGGTGATGAGCACCTGCTCCAGGTGTAGGATGGGTGCCTCGGCTACCTTCTCGTCTTTCACCGTCACCCGCAAACGACCGCTGTGTTTGCCGATGAAAGCGCCGTATTGATCCACGATCAGCGTCTGCACCCGTGCCATTTCTACCTCCGTGATAGCTGTTAGTCGTTAGTCGGTAGCGGTTAGCAATCAGCGGTTAACAACTAGCCCTTAACCGCTAATCGCTCGATACAGACCGTGCAGCATCTTGGTAATCTCCGTCAATTCGTCGGTCAGCCACCGATGGTCATCTGGCGACAGATAACCAATCTCGCGAGCAATGAGCAACTGCGTGTTCAGTTCTGCCGCTGAACCCAGTGCGATATCCACGTGATTTGCGAACACCCGCTCGGAATGACGAATATGCCCTTCAGCGATGTTGGAAGGGATGGAGACCGCCGAGCGCCGGACCTGATCCGTCAATCCGCCGTACAGTTCGTGTTTGGGGAAGTCTCGCGTCACGCGATAAATCTCCACAGCGAACTGCACCGACCGCTGCCATACCTGCAAATCGCGATAACTTCTAACCTTGACGCTGCTCATCATTTCCTCCTTAGCGTGTAGCCATTAGCAGTTAGGGGCTAGTCGTTAGCCACTGACTGCTAACGACTACCGGCTAACAACTAACGGCCGACGACTAACGGCTAACGACTAACAACTAACACATACCACCCATTCCCTTTGACCGCGTCCTTACCCACGTGCGTGAACTGTCCCCACGCCAGCCAGGGCAAGAAGGGTGACCAATCATCGCCCTCAAAAGTCACGTCACCTACGAAGCCGCTGGTGGGCGTCGAACGCCGTTGGCGGGTGGAATAACTGCTCAGCTCTACCCAGCGCGTTTCATCGCCCACCGTGCGCACTTCCTCGGCGGCACGGGCCAGGGCGCGAAAGTCGAGGGTCAGCGGTGTATCGGAAAAGTTGCGGCTCAGGCTCTCCAGGCGATCCACCAAGCGCTGCCAGATGGGACGGAAGGTGATCTTCCCCGGTTTGACCAGACGCTTGTCGCGGGTGATGCGCGTCGGCGTCAAGAACCGCAGCACGATTCGCCCATTCGCCATTCGCCCATTCGCCCATTCGCAGATTTGCCTGTGAGTGATGGGCACATCGGGCACCTGCACCATCCTGTCGTCGGTGCGCATCACCGGCTGGCGCTCACCCGTCAGCGGATTTTCGGCCCACACCTCGCGCACAGCGAAGGTGCCCCGCCGCCAGCCGTTCTCCCGGACCTTGCGTCCGATGCCGCCTTGCTCCAGTCCGTGCACGGCCAGGACGATGTAGGGGAAGAGCTGCAGCGCCTGGGCGTAGAGGGTCAATCCGAACTCGAACCGCTCCCCCGGCTCGTAGTGAAAGACGACGCGCCCATCGGGGAGTTTGAACAGATGCCCTCCCTTGCCCGGCAGTGGAGGTTGAATGGTGTAGGGACGCGGCACGTCGCGCCCTCGGCCGCTCTCCGGCCTGAGCGTGCTGACCAGCGTGGCTACGGGGCAGGTGGAGGCCAGGGGACAGGCTGCACACTCTCCTACCTGCCGGTTCATGCAGAAGTGATTGCGCAGGGCGTGGAAGAGGGAGCCGCGAATGGCCGAACCCTGGTGTTCGTTCAGTTCGATTGGCGTCCGCACCTCGGTAACGAAGCGCAGACGGTGGGCGGTAAAGTGATCCATAGTTGTTAGCCTTTAGTTGTTAGTTGTTAGTGGTTAGCCGTTAGCTGTTAGCGGGGACGCTGGGCGTACCGCTTTCGGAGCTGTTCGTGCTCGGCGCAGTCCTGCTCACTGAAGAGTAAGTCGCTCAGATTGACCCCGTAGCTCTGTTCGAACTCCTGCAGGCTGCGGGTGAGGGGCAGGTCTTCGTCCCGCTGTGCCGGCCCACCCTGGGTCTCGATCCAGGCGATGTGCCGTTCCCAGTCACCGTCGAAGAGTGTATCGCGCAGCATGACAGCAATGTTGAACACATCACCCGGATCGTATATCTCTGGTTTCTCCAAGGGGAAGGGAGCTTTGAGTAAGGCGATGAGGGGAGCCCACTCCGGGTGCCCTTGTGCGACGGCCTCCTCCTCGGCGGCGTCAACCGCATCGAGGAGTGTCTCCAGGCCGTCCAGTGCCTGGCGCATTTCCGTGATTGCCTGGCGCAGCTCACTGCGTGCCTGGGGCAGCCCTTTGGCACACAACATCCAGGAATAGGGAATGGCGACGTCGGCGTCGGCGATGTAGCCTTCCGTGCGCATACGGTGGAAGTCGGGGTTGTCCGTGTCTTCCCACTCACCGTCCACTACCTGTTCGATCAACCATTCAACGCGGTCTTGTAGATTCACGTGAGCCTCCTAACTTTCCGTTTCCTTCCATCGGTTACTACTCAGGCCAGCGGTTGAAACCGCGTCTGAGGAGCTAAAGCTGGCTGTCCACCTGCGTGGACAGGCGCGTCCACGCAGGTGGACGCTTGGCTGCAAGCCCTCTAGAGGCGATTTCAATCGCTAACAGAAGTAGCCTGAGCAGTTATATCCATCGTGCATTTCTCCGTCCGTGGTCATCTTTCCCGATGTGCGGCCGGGGCGGGGATTGGGGTGTGGCCCCGGCCGCCACATTCACTATTCGCCATTCATCATTCGCTAAATCCAATCGTCGTCCTCCTCGTTTTCTTCAAAAGAAAGGCCCGTCTCCGAGCTATACGTTGCTCGAACAACGTATGGCTCTCGTCGCGCGCGAGGCAGCACTCGCCCCTCGTTCGCCAACGCATGGTAGCGCCCCCAACTGATAGGTACCAGTAACTCGCCGGCCCGGATCGGGTCTTCTTCTTTAAGCGCCTCATAGTCATCGTACAGCGACAGTGGCAAGACCTCGAGGCTATCGAAGGCTTTGTAGAACATCTCCTCCAGACCGTAATCGGCCTCGAAAGGTCGCAAGGTTTGGACGCAGGCTGCCTCAAACTCAGAGGCCGCGTGATCATATTCATCGCTCCAACGTTCAGCTATCTCACCACTATAGATTTCGTCCAGCCAGCGGCTGATGGCACTCTCGTCCAGCAGCCGGCCGTTTTCGCGGTCGAGAATTGCTAAAGTGCGCGTGACGAGTGCCTGGTCGTAGATTTTCTGACCATCGTCCGGCTGGCGGTAAACATGGACCGGTGCCAGGTCGGCCTGCTTGCCTCGCCGGTTGATCCGTCCGAAACGTTGCACCAGTGCTTCCAATGGAGCCGGATCAGTGTAAATAGTGTCCAGATCAATGTCCAGGCTGACCTCGACTACCTGAGTTGCCACCAGAACGATGGCCTGACGTTGCTCACTGGTCGAACCAGTAGCCTCGCGCACCAGCTTCTCCTTGGCCGACCGGTCTCGCATATTGAAGCGCCCATGCAGTAACTCGACGTGGATGCCTGTATCTTTCAGTCGCTCGCGTAGTTGGCGGTAGGCTGTCTGTGCCCGATCAACCAGGTTGCAAACGACCAGCACCGATTTGCCTGCCCTGGCGTCGTCTGCGATGCACTTCAGCCCCTCTTCTGAGAGCAGTTCGCCGTCTTGCAAGATCAGCCGGTGGCGTCTGAACTGCTCAAACAGCGAAGGTTCGGCTACGATCTCCTCTGCATCACCCAACGCCTGACGCAGCCAACCCTTGATAAGAGTAGGGAACGTGGCCGACATGACCAGGAAACGGGCTCCGAAGTTACGGGCCAGGTACTCAATGGTCTTGAGGATCAGCGCCAGTCGTTTCACTTCGTAAGCATGAATCTCATCAAAGACGAAAGCCGCTCCGTGGTAGTCGCTTAGCAATGCCTCATAGCCCTTCAGCCGGTACATCCCCTTGAGCATCTGGTAGGGACTGAAAACACGCACCGGTGGATAGTTAAGCTGGACCAGGTTGCGTGCCCATCTGGCTTGGCGGGCGGCTTCCTCCGGCCCGTAGTTGCGCTCCAGTAACAGCCGGTAGAGAGCCAGCAGACTACGCCCGTGCTGCAAGCCAACGTTTTTCTCGCCGAAACTCTTTTCCAGGCGCAGTTTCATCGCGTTCATGCTGGCCTGATAAGGTAGCGTGTAAAACAGGCGGGGAAGGCCCGCGTTGATCGCAGCTTGATGTGCAGCCCAGAGCAAGGCAGCCTCAGTCTTGCCACTGCCTGTCGGGGCGGTCAGCAGCGCCGAACCATCGGTAGCCTCAGCCTGCGATTGATGCGCAAACAGCTTGTCACGCGAGAGTCCCCGGCTGTCTAGGATGGCTTCGGCGTCAAACGTGGCGCGGGGCAAAGGACCGGCATGAGCCGAGGCGCTGTGGTCCGCGTTGACAAGATACCCGCGTAACACCAGCGTGCCGACGATCAGCGCTCGCTCGTCGCTGTGCTCGATGCGGCGCACAAAGCGGCGATAAACTTTGAGCCAGTGGCGGATGCGGGCCACACCTCGCTGTTGTACCATCGCCACCGCGAGATTCTCGTCGGGCAAGGCCGGCACTGAGATGCCGGCCTTGCCCAATCCCAGGTCGTCTATCCAGGCGATGGAACACTCGGCCAGCCAGCGCCACAGACCGCGCAGTATGGTCTCATCTAGCTCGGCTACCCGTGCGATAAGCTGGTCATCGTCGAGATCATCGGGCAGCGCGTAGAGTTGTCGGATCTCGGCAGCATCTTTGTGGTGCGAAACGATAGCCGCTGCCACCCAGGGTTGCTCGTCGGGTGTCAAACCATCAGTTATCCAGTCCAGGAAAGCCAACGACAGCACCTCATGGCGGTGAGGCCATCGTTCGCCGCCCCGCAGCCGGGCCTGGAAGCCATCGGCTGCCTTGCCGAAGTCATGCAGGAAAGCCGCCCAGAACAGGACATGCCACAGGCGGGGCACACCGAGTGCCTGCGGTAGCTCAGGGCGCAAGCGGATGAGCTCGGTCAGCCGTTCGAGTACATACCAGGTGTGCTGTGCCAGGCTCTCCGGCCGCCCGCCCGCGCCCTTCTCTGGACTCTTGGCCCACACGTCGTCCAACCAGTCAGGCCAGTTTGAAGCGATCACCGTCGTCTCCTGTGAAGCTGAGGAAAGCCAACCCCAGATGCACACCTTTCACCTCGGGGGTGGTCGGATCTACCCAGTAGGGACCGTTGGGCCGGTCGCTGAACTCGTAGAACTCGTCGCTCAACACCCGTTCGTGGATGACTACGTAACGGCTGAAGATCGGCGCCCGATTGCGGGCGTAGTCCAGGTAGCGAGGCATTAGCACGGTCACACCACGCATCGTCCGTAGCGCCATCTCATGCGGTGCAAGGGTATGCTCGAAGTAAGCACGGTCGGCCTGCTCCAACTCGACTACGCCGACGTGGGTGTAGGTGAACAGATCCTGCGAACGGCCCAATACTACGGCATAGCGCGGGCTACGGAAAGCCAGTTCCCACTCAGGCCGGTTGATATACAGTGTCAGCCGGGGCTGAAATAGCAGTTCGCGCTCGAAAGGATTGACGTTACCCTGGAGTACCTTCGGAATTCTCGTGCCCGGCAGATAGCCGCTTTTCGGGCTCAGCACAATGATGTGCTCAACGTCCTTCACCCGCCCTTCGTAAGTGAAGTGATAGGCGAACTGGACGCCGGTCGGATCGAACCACTCCCCCAGCGCACTGCAGATGTGGCCGTAGATAGTCGCTGGCGGCGGCATCTGGAAGCTGGGGTGAATTTGTTGCATGAAGTGTGGGTAGCGGAAAGACGTGGTTAGTCCTTCCGCCACCACTTTGAGTACGCGCATAGAAGTCTCTCCTTGTTGAAGGCATGTCTGAAAATTGGGCTGGCGATTGGAAATCGCGCCTGATGAGCCTGCGGCTGGCTGTCCGCCTGCGCGGACAGAGGGCGTCCCCGCAGGGGGACGCTCGGCCAAGGGCCCTTCAGGCGCGACCTCGGTCGCCAGCTGGTCTACACGGGCGGTTTGACATCGGTCCTTTTGATCTCTTCAAACGCATCTTCCCATTCCGGCCACAAGTCGTTGGCTGCGTGGTGTTCTTTCTGACGTTTCACGTATTGGATGATCTTATCCAAATCCCACCGGCTGACCGTGAAAGCACCGTAGCTACCCTGCCACTTAAACTGTGTAGCCGGTGATAGCACTTCATTGGCGAAATGCGAGGATACGCCTTTGACCTGTTTGGCCAGATCGGCTATAGTGAGTGTCGTTGGGAAAGAGACCACGAGATGCACGTGGTCCGCCATCCCATTGAGCGCCAGAACTTTGCACCCTTTGTCACACGCTTCGCTTGCAATGCTACGGTACAACCGCCGCTCCATTTCGGGGGTGATCAGGGGCAGCCGATCCCATGTCGCCCACACGAGATGTAGATACAAAGCCAGCTTGTTGCGTCGCATTGTTCCTCCGCTCCTTACTACTCAGGCCAGCGGTTGAAACCGCGCCTGAGGAGCTAAAGCTGGCTGTCCACCTGCGTGGACAGGTGCGTCCACGCAGGTGGACGCTCGGCTGCAAGCCCTCTAGAGGCGATTTCAATCGCTAACAGAAGTAGCTTTGCCCATCCGCTTGCGCGAGTGGTTGGGCGACCACGCAGGTGGTCGCCCGGCCCAGACCCATCAGGGGCGACCTCGGTCGCTGCTGTGTCTGCGTCACGTTCCGCCAATCGGAGCTGCCCTACGCCAACCAGCCAGCGTTCTCAGGTTTTTGCAGATCTGCTACCAAAGCCTGGAACGCCTGGCGTGGATGGCTCAACTTCACCTTATCAGCGAAGGCAGCGAGTTGTCCTTCGTCGCCCAGCGCAACCTCAAACCTGGCCCGTTCGTCGTCCAAGTAGCCCTTCGCCCAACCGACGTACACGTCCGACAGGAGCTCGTCCTCAAAGACGGTAAGAGCCTCCTTGAGCGCGTCCAGTTTCAGCGTGGGCAAGCCGCGTCCTGTAGCGCCGATGATATGACCAAAGATGTGATTACCACCCTTCGTCACAGCCAGGATAACCAACGCCGGAGCAACATCGGTGTAATGCAGGGCTTGCTTGGCCCCACCTTCCAGGTGAGCCAGGCCCTCGAACAAGGCGCTGATTCGCTGTACTCGCTCGTTAAGCGGCAGGCGATAGGACTTCTCGTCTTTCAATGGCTCCAGGCCCTTCTCGTTGGCCATCTCGATGCGCACATCGTCCAGATTGCGGAAACCGGTCTTCTGGCGATAGGAGAAGGTGCCGCTGGCATGCAGATCGAGGGAGAACAGGCCTTTGAGCGTGGTGCGATAGAATTGGTGCTCGTGGGGCACAGGATCACCCTCGTGGCGCGACATCGTGCCAAAGTCCTCGGTAATGTTGACCGGGGCAATAGAAACCAGCGTGCTGACGCGGAAAGGTGAGACACGAGTCACAGTGTCAGTCGTCGGTGTTTCACTGGCACGCGACTCGTCCGCTTCTCGGGCTTTGACGGCATCGGCTTTTTTCGACGGCGCGCGCATGTAGCCGAACAGGTCATCGTCCCAGTACAAGATGGGATTGGCATCGGTGTAGGCAACTTTTTTCTCGCGCCAAATGGGCGCTTTCTGCCAGCCGAAATCCCCCTTCTCCAGCGTGGTGCGCAGCCAGTAGCGAAAAGCCTGCGCGGAGACGTAGGGATAGGCCCCGTCCTTGGCGCGGATAAGCTTCACGCCGACGGTGTTGTCAGTGCGCGCCCCAGGGATGTTGCCCAGATTGTTCAGTGCTGACGCAGGAGCGTCAATTAGCATCAAACCGGTTACGAATGACATTGCGAAATCCTCCTTTGTGTGAATTATCTGACTTTCAGTCCGACTTGGTTTCTTCTTCGGCCGGCTCGGGGATGACGTCCACATTGCTCCCCAGCCAGCCTTGCTCGTACAGACGCTCGACCATGCGAATCAGCACCAGATCACGCGCCAGTCGCCAGTCTGGACGGGCCAACTCATTACCCTCCTCGAAAACCTCGATGTACGGATCGAGGGTGATGATGGGCGGATTACCACGTTTCACGTGAGCCAGATTGGCTTTGATGAGCGCCGTGCGGAAGTAATCGTAGCGCTGCACGGTGAAAAACTCACGGAAGAAGCGGCGATCATTCTGGCTGCTGACGTACTCAGCCAGCCGGTCGCCCATCGTGCGGATTTGTTCGATACGTTCCTTGTCCATGTGCATAATCCTCCTGAGAAAACGTTCTGTGATTTTCCACGAGACCAGATCAGCCTCGTTCTGCAACGAATAGCCAACGCGCGGATCGGTCTTGCCCCGCGCGTAGCGCAGGGCTATGCGCAAGAAGTAGGTGCGCAAAAACCTCGGTGCGTTGTCCGGCAAATCAAACAGGTCCTCGTACAGCCAGTTACGGCGTGGTTGGAATGGTTTGTCGTCTTTT
>JAGGZG010000294.1 GCA_021162125.1 Anaerolineae bacterium | reverse complement strand
CACCCTGGGGCCGCTCAGCCTGGGGCTTTGAGCCCCAGGCGAGGCCGGCCGCGAGCTTTTGGGAGGGTTTTCCCCAAGCTGCTGGCTTAACTTGATGCCCATGGGGCGACCGGCCGGTCGCCCCTACGGGGTGCAAACTCGCCCCAAAAGTGAAATACACCCCCCCCCCGCACATCTGCTTGACTGCAAACTCACAAGGTGGTAAAATGCAAATATATCAGCTCGCCCTTTCAATCGGCAACCAAACATTCACTTATCAAGTCAAGGAGGAACGTCAATGGAGATGAACAGAGTGTCAAAGGCGATGGAGAAAGCAGGCATTCCGGGCCGCGATGCTTATGACCTGCCCAGCAGCGACAAGCGCTTTCCAGACGGGGCCCATTATCGCATGGAGATTTCGGGCGTGGAGCGGCCTGCTGTACTGGAAGCAGTGATTGACGAATCACAGAAGCGCAAGATACCCATTCATCGCCTGATCTCGGTGGTGATGGGCGCGACCTTGCTGGACAAGGCCGAACTGCGCGATTTCGCTCAGATGGCCGCCGACGCGAAGATGGAAGTCATCCTTACCCCTGGCCCCCGTGCCGGATGGGACATTGGACGGCAGCTTGTCACTCCAGAGGGTGGCCTATCGGGCATACGATGCCGGGGCTCCGACCAGTTGCGCCAGGTCATCACCGACATCATGACCTGCATTGACATCGGATTCAGGGGCTTCCTGGTCGTTGATGAGGGAGAGCTTTGGCTGCTCAACGAGATGAAAAAGAACGGCGACATCCCGGAGGACGTGACTTTCAAAGTCTCCATCTACGCCGGGCATGGCAACGCTGCGGGCGCTAAGGTGCTGGAGATGCTGGGGGCGGGCACTTTCAATCCCGTCGCCGATCTCAGCCTGCCACAGTTTGCCGCTATCCGCCAGGCAGCGGATATTCCGCTGGATGTGCATATCATCATCACCGAAAGCTTCGGCGGGTATATGCGTTTCTACGATGCTCCCGACATGGCCCGCGTCTGCGCCCCGTGCTACTTCAAGATCGAGCCTGGCCCGGCCTGCGCGGCCACCGGCGCTGCCCTCTACAAACCCTGGGTCAGCGAGGCGATGCTGGCTGAGTGGGGACGGGTGAAGGTCAAGTATGCGCAGATCATCCACGAGATCATCCAGGAGAATAACCCCGAACTGAAGATGTCCGACCTGGGCCCGGCGGACCTGGCTATCCCGAAGCCATAGCTGTAAAAAGTGCGACGCACTTTCCAAAGTGCGTCGCACTTTAGCCCATTTTCCGCGCTTGTGCGGATCTAATGCCTGCTGAAAGCGCCGGGCAGTCAAGGACAAAAGGCCTGAGCGGAGTGAGACCCTGAGTGAAGCGAAAGGGTCGAACGCAGTCGAAGGATGCTTCTAGCACTTTGAGAGCGGGAAACTGCGAAAAACAGACTTAGTGCGCTCCAATGTGGAGGGAGGTCGAAAATGAGTACAGCGGTCGTGGAGCAGACGGTGGCCAACCTGAGTCTGGCTGACCTGGAGGCGTTGATCAGGCGGGTGGTGCGCGAGGAACTGGCCCGCGCGTGGGAAGAAGAGGGTGTGGTCTACCTCGATGATGACTCCCCGCTGTATCAGGATCTACTGGAGATTCGAGCAATGAAGGAGCGGGGAGAAATACGAGTGCTCTCCAGGGAGGAGGCATTCGGTGCTCACGGGTAGCTACAGATACGGAGATGGCTACATCCCACTCTTCACCAAGAACTATGCACGCTACAAAAGCATGCAGGCCCGTATAGATCGCCGGATGGCCCGTGTCCTCGAAAACCCCTATCACAACACGGAGCGTCTCGGTCACGAGCCAGGACAGGCCAATCTGCGTGGCTGTCGCAGTGCGCGCATTGACCGCAACTTCCGCCTGGTGTTCGTCATCTGCGAGGAGTGCCGCGCCGTGCCGGAGTGCGAATATTGTTTCTGTGAAGGACTGCCTGACCAGACAGTAGTCTTTCTCACAGTAGGAACGCACGAACGAGCTTATGCTTTGCGGGAATCCGGGGCGGAGTACGACCAGTAAGATAGTCGCGTCTTTAAGGAACTGACAAGGAGGTCCAATAATATGCCGGTTAAAGTACCGTGGATGAAGGGCGTCTTCCCCGCGTTGGTGACGCCCTTTGACAAAAAGGAAAACGTTGACGAGGAGACCTTCCGCAACCTGATCCGCCATGTGTTGCCCCATGTGGACGGCCTGGTGCCCTGTGGGACCACGGGTGAGTTTCCATACCTGACGCGGGAGGAACAGAAACGCCTGGTGGAGATCGCCGTCGAGGAGGCCGGAGGAAAACCGGTCATCGCCGGTGCCGGCGCGCCGTCCACGCGGCAGGCCATCGAGCTGGCCCGTGATGCGAAGGAAGCGGGGGCCACCGCCTGTCTCATCGTCACCCCGTACTTCCTGCATCCATCGGACAAGGGCGTGTATCAGCACTTCTCCGAGATCGCCCAGGCGGTGGACATCCCCATCATCCTGTACAACATCCCGCAGGTGATGGATGCCTACCTGCCGCGCCGCGTCGTTGAGGACCTGGCCGACATCCCCAACGTCGTCGGCCTCAAGGATAGCTCTGGCAACTTGACTTACATGATGGAGGTGCTGGAGTTCTGCGGTGACCGCATTGACGTCTTCATCGGCCACGACGAGGTGGTGTTGAACGCTTTGTCCGGCGGGGCCAGCGGTATGATCCTGGCCAGCGCCCAGGTCTACCCGGAGGTGTGGCAGCAGGTCTTCGCCGCAGTGCAGGCTGGTGATTTGCCCCGCGCCCGCGAATTGCAGCGCAGCGTGCAAAAACTCTCGCGCATCTTCTGCCGCTACGGGGGTGGCGTGGCCGTCAAGCAGGCACTCAAAATGATGGGTGTACCTGCCGGCCGGCCGCGGCGACCGCTGAAGAGCGTGGGCGGCGCGTTGCTGCACGAGGATCGGGCCGAAATCCAGATGGAACTCGAAAAGCTGGGCAAGGTTCAAATCCCAAATCCCAATTTCCAATTTCCCACAGGTCCCCTGGAAGAACGGTTCGGCGATTTAGAGTTGTCGCCGGAGACTATCCGCCAGGCAGGGCTGCGGCTGGGCAGCGGCACGGCGGGCGAGGAGCCGGAGCGCGTGCAGCTTGACCTCATCGCTGGGCCAAAGACCTCACCATTGGGCGAAGCCTACGCCTACCAACTGACCTATCCTCTGCACCGCCGCGAGGCGCTGACCACGATTCTGGAGCCTAATCTCACCGTCCGCCCGCCGACGCTCATCCTGCCCACGCTGGAGCAGAAAAACCTGCGCCAGGCGAACATGATCTACGGCCCCACCCAGTCCGCCGTGGCGCGGGCCATCGTGGACGCGCTGGAGGCCGGGGTGATTCCCGAGTCGGCGATGGAAACCCAGGTGATGATCGTGCTGGCCAGCGTGCATCCGCTTGCGCTGGACCGCCACGCCCTGCATCGTAACGTTCACCAGGCGATGGGCCAGGCCATCCGGCAAGCATTTGGCAGTGGAGGATGACGTGTTAGAGCGAATCACTTATAATCCGAAGATTCTGGGGGGCAAGCCTATCATCAGAGGGACCAGAATTTCGGTACAGTTCATCCTGGAACTCCTGGCGGCGGGGATGACCATTGATGAAATCGTTGACCAGTATCCCAACTTGGAGCGAGAGGATATTCTGGCGGCTATTAACTACGCAGCGCGTACTATTGCTCAGGAGGAAATCATCCTGCCCGCTGAGGCCGTGGCATGAGGTTTATCACAGATGAGAACGTGGCTCGTCTGGTCATAGAGAATTTACAAGCGATTGGCCACGATGTCCAGGACGTGAGGGATGCTGGCCTGGCTGGTACAGAGGATGACGAGATCATCGCCCTGGCTGTGCGTGACCGCCGGATAATCATCACGCACGACAAGGATTTCGGCCAAATTCTTGGATACCCGTTGAAGGAACATGCTGGAGTCATGCTGATTCGCCTGCGCCGTCCGACGCCAATAAACAGTTGGCACGCGCTGGAGCGAGTCTTGGCTTCTGTACCGGAAGAGGCAATGCGCGGCCAAGTAGTCGTCGTGGAAGAAACGCGGATACGGGTGACGGGGAGAAAGATAGATCGAAATGCCCCGTGAAGAAGCACCTTCTGACTCGAAGCAGAGCTTGCCCTCCCTTCAATACAACCCCCGCCGGGTGGCGGTGCTGCTGGGCGTATACGCTGTGCTATGTGTGCTGTGCCTGCTCTGGGCCTTCCGCAGCCGGCGCCCGCCCAAATATCCGGCGGCGGAGTGCCTGGTGCCTCCGGTGAGCGACTACCACGTGGATCGGGCTTTTGGGGTGCGCAGCCAGGACGGCAGTGAGGTGCACCTGGGGGAGGACGTCGAGTTGCCGGCCTACACGCCGGTGTATGCCATCGCCCCGGGCTACGTGGCCTACGCTGGCACCGCGCCCGGATTCCAGGGCGTCATCGTCGTAGAGCACCGCCTGGCCGATGGCACAGTCTTCCGCTCAATCTATGGCCACCTGGAACCAATCGCCTTTCTGGTCCAGGAGCGGGAGGTGGTATCCGGCGGGCAGGAGATTGGCTACCTGGCCGAGGCCGATGAGGAGCTGGAGACATCCCGCTTACATTTCGGGTTGCTGAAAGGGCCGCACGTCCCCGGAGTGTGGGAAGCTTATGGCTGGGGGCCGGAGGAACTGCTGACCGAGTATTACCAGCCGTCTGTGTTCCTGGTGGCCCATCGCTGTCAGGGAATTCAAGGAGAGTGAAGTGCAACTCGACAAGGTTGCTTCCCTGCAGATACAGCGGCAGGCCCGGCAGCGTCGCCTGGAGCAAGAGCTGGAGTGCATGGTCTCGCGTCTGAGAACACACGGCGTACAGCGCGTTATCCTTTTCGGTTCGCTGGCGCGGGGAGACGTGCGCCTGGGCAGCGATCTGGACTTGATCGTAGTGATGAACACCGACAAACGGTTCCTCGACCGCCTGGACGAGGTCTACCGCTTGCTCGATCCTCGTGTAGCGGTGGATTTGCTGGTCTACACGCCGGAAGAGTTTGCCACTCTGCGAGAGACCAGTCCCCTGGTGCGGCGGGCTGTTGTAGAAGGGAAGGTGCTTTATGCAGCCGGATCTGAAACGTGAAGGGCTACGCTGGTGGCGACAGGCCGAACGTGATCTGGACGACGCCCGCTACGCTACTACATCCCGACCCGCTATCCCAACGGACTACCGGGCGGCGTGCCTTTCGAGGCATTCAACGTAAATGACGGCCAGCGCGGCTTGAGGCTGGCCGAGCGAGTGCTAGAAGCTGTGCGAGACCGATTGCACGGCTGAAGCTGGATACTCTGGGAGGATCTGATGACTAAGAAACCTGACTGGTTCAAAGGCATCTTTCCCGCGCTGGTGACGCCGTTCACTGCGCGGGACGAGGTTGACGAGGCAGCCTATCGCACGCTTATCCGCCACGTGCTGCCTCACGTGAACGGCGTTGTGCCCTGCGGGACGACGGGCGAGTTCCCTTACCTCTCGATGGACGAACGCAAGCGGGTCATCGAGATTTGCCTGGACGAGGTGAATGGGCGCGTGCCGGTGGTGGCCGGCACGGCTTGCGCCAGCACCCGCGAGACGGTGGCCCTCACCACCTGGGCCCGTGATGCCGGAGCCACGGCGGCCCTGGTCGCCGCCCCGTACTACCTCAAACCCACCTTCAACGAGGTGTACGAGCACTACGAGGCGCTCAACGAGGTGGGCATCCCGCTCATCCTGTACAACATACCCCAGTGTGCGGGCACCCACTTCAAGTGGTGGACGGCAGAGGGCATGGCTAAGGACCTCGAAAACGTGGTGGGCATCAAGGACACCAGCGGCGACATGCCCTTCATGGAAGCCATGTTCGAGAAGGTGAAAGGCGTGGTGGGCATCTTCGTCGGCCACGACGAGATGCTGTGTGCGGCGCTGGCCGCCGGCGCCGACGGGGCCATCCTGGCCGGGGGCAACCTCATCCCCGATATTTACCAGGAAATCTACTCCGCCGTCCAGCGGGGCGATCTGGCCACGGCGCAGGCGTGGCAGGCCAAAATCCAGAAACTGGTGCGCATCTTCTCTCGCTGCGGGCCGACGCAGGCCATCAAAGAGGGCCTGCAGATGATGGGCTTGCCGATGAGCGACTCGCGCCATCCCATCATGCCCGGCGGAGCCTTCCGCCGCGAGGACCGCGAGGAACTGCGCATCCAACTGGAGAACCTGGGCAAGATTCCGCGCGTGCGCCGCGAGTTCGAGGTGGGAGGAAAGGTTTACACGAGCGATTTCCCGGCCATTCCGCGCACCCCTGTCCGCTTTGAGGATTTCACCATGAAGGTGGGAGAGGGCTTCGCCGGGCCGCCGTTCCAGGAGGTGGCTCACATTGACCTGTTGCTGGGCCTCAAAGACGGCCCTGTGGGGCGGGCGATGGAGCGCGCGCTGGCCGAATCACGCCCCGGCCACGAGTTGCGCGTGATCTGCGAACGACCGCGCACTCTGCTGGTGCCCACGGTCACGGTGCGCACCAAAAAGCAGCGGCGGCACGTGTACGAGGAGGCGGCGCGGGGAGTGAACCTGGCCATCGAGCACGAGGTTGCCGCCGGTGTGCTCCCGCAGGATGCACTGGATGACCTGTGCATGATCGCCAACGTCTTCGTCCATCCTGCCGCCGCGATCCGCACGCGGATCGCTTTCAATAATTACAAGGCCATGCGCCACGCCATCCGCAAGGCGCTGGAGAATCGTCCCCAGCTCGACGAGTTGCTCAACGAGAAAGAATCTGCACGACACCCCTTCCGCTATGCGCCGTAGGTCGGGTTGGCAACCCGACCCACAACAGGAGGGCGGGTTGTCAACCTGACCCACAACAGGAGGGCGAGATGACCAAACGCATCCTGATGATCGAGGACGACAAGGGTATGGTTGCCTTGGGCCGGCTCATGCTAGAAGGGGCCGGGTACGAGGTGCTGGCTGCTTACGACGGGCCAGAGGGCCTGGAGATGCTACATAAAAACCAGGTAGACCTTGTGCTGCTGGACATCATGATGGTCGGCATGGATGGCTGGGAGGTACTGGACGAGATCAAGTCAGACGAGGCTTTCCATGACTTGCCGGTGATCATGCTCACCGCCCGCGAGCAGCGGGAAAACTTAAAGAGCGTAATCGAACACAAAGGGAAATTCTACGATTACGTGGTCAAACCATTCGTAGTCCGCGATCTCCTGGGCACAATTCGCCGGGCTCTGGCCGACGCTGCAAAGAAAGAACAGAACGGGGACTGACACATGGCAGGCGCAGAGATACAGGGGTTCGAACCTTCTCCGGTGAATTCGGTCGAGGATACGGGGCTCAACTTGGGGTTCATCTCCGACCTGGTGCTCAAAGTGATGTACTTCGTGGGGTACATCACCGGCTACGAGATCGCAGAGCGGGTCAAGTTGCCTTTCGCCGGCGTGGTAGAGGAGGCGCTGGAGTTCCTCAAAAGGGAACAATACTGCGAGGTCAAAGGGGCAGGCGGGCTGGGCGCAGCCGCTTACCAGTACACAATCACCAGCAAGGGGAGCGAGAAGGCGCGCGAGATTTTGGAGCGCAGTGAATACGTCGGGCCGGCGCCGGTTCCTTTGGAAGCCTATGCCCATGCTGTGCGCCAACAGCCACTGTCCAGCGTCACCATCCACCAGCGGGCCATGCGCAAAGCTCTCGCCCACCTGGTGATCAACGAGGATACGTTCAGCCGCATCGGCCCGGCGGCCAATTCTGGACGGGCCATCTTCTTGTATGGCCCGTCCGGCGATGGTAAGACGTCCATTGCCGAAAGCATTGGTCGGATGGTGTTCCAGAACGACATCTACGTGCCCTACGCCATCGAGGTGGACGGGCAGATCATCAAGGTCTTCGACGAGGCCAGCCACCAGCGGGCAGAAAGTGCCGGGGAAGGTGGGCGAGGACGAGGGCGTGGTAACACCGATTGGCGCTGGGTGCGCGTCCACCGGCCGGTGATCGTCACCGGGGGAGAGCTTACTCTGGAGGGGCTGGACCTGACCTACAACGAGGCCAACAAATACTACGAGGCCCCGTTCCAGGTGAAGGCCAACTGCGGGATGCTCCTCATTGACGACTTCGGGCGGCAACAGGTGCGCCCCCGTGATCTCCTCAACCGCTGGATCGTACCTCTGGAGAAACGGGTGGATTACCTGACCCTACACACGGGGCGCAAGATCGAGGTGCCCTTCGAGGTGCTCATCGTCTTTTCCACCAACCTGGAGCCCAAAGATCTGGTGGACGAGGCATTTCTGCGCCGCATCCGGCACAAAATCTACGTCGGCGACCCGACCTTCGACGAGTACCGGAAAATTTTCAAGCGGGTGTGTAAAGTGCGCGGCGTGCCCTACGACGACGAAGCGCTGGCGTATCTTATCAAAGAACACTATCTCAAACCTGGCCGTCCGCTGCGCTCGTGCCAGCCACGCGATATTGTGGATGAGATTATAGACATCGCCCGCTACCTGAACGTTAAACCGGAGCTCAGCCGCGATCTGATCAACCGGGCGTGCGAGGCATACTTCGTGGAGCTATAGTCGCTTTTTACGTCTTGTACGCCCGCGCTGGTTTCACCGTGATTGCCTACGAAGAAGGGTCGAGATGACTATTGCAGACCTGGATTACTTCTACAAAGGGCGCGTGCTGAACTTCGCTCATCGAGGGGCCAGCGCCCAGGCCCCGGCCAACACTCTCTCCGCTTTCCGCCTGGCAGCGGAGCTGGGAGCCGACGGTGTGGAACTGGACGTGCAACTCTCCAGGGATGGCGAGGCGGTGGTCATCCACGATTTCACCGTGGACGCTACCACCAATAGCAGCGGCGCGGTGGTGGAAAAGACTCTGGCCGAGCTGCAAGCCCTGGACGCCGGATCGTGGTTCGACGCTGCTTTCGCCGGCGAGCACATCCCCACTTTGCAAGAGGTGATGGACGCCGTCGGCCATCGCCTGCTGTTGAACATCGAAATCAAGCTCCCTTTCACCCTGGCGAACACCGGGTTGGAGACCGAGGTGGTGCGTTTGATCGAGGACAATAACCTGGTGGAGCGGGTGATCGTTTCCTCGTTTCATCCCCTGGCCCTGCGACGGGTAAAATCGCTGAACCGGCACATCCCCACCGGCCTGCTCTATGCCCACGACCTGCCCGTGTACCTGCGGCGGGCCTGGCTCGCACCCCTGGCCCCTCACGAAGCGCGTCACCCGGATTTTGTCATGGTTACTCCGGCTTACGTGCGAGCGATGAAGGCCAAAGGTTACCGGATAAACGTGTGGACGGTGGACGACCCTGACGAGATGCGCCGCTTGTTGGACCTGGGGGTGGACGCTATTATCACCAATCGTCCCGACGTGTTGCGTCAAGGGATGTCACAAAGGAGGTAAAGGAGGATACAAAATGGCGATCAAATTCCCAACGGACGAGTGGGTCAAAGCTCTGTGCGAGGAGCTCAACAAAAGCGAGCCTTATGCCCAGGCGGCGGCCACCTGGGAGGGCGACTTTTACTTCATCGTCGAGCCGGAGGGCAGTCTGACCGAACCGGTCTACCTGTACATGGACCTCTGGCACGGGAAGTGCCGCAGTGCTGGCCGGGTGGCCAACCCCGATGAAAAGAAGCCCGAATTTGTCATCTCGGCGACGCTGGGGACCTGGCGCAAGGTCATCGAGAAGCAATTGGACCCCATCAAGGGGATGATGACCCGCAAGCTCAAGCTCAAGGGCAACATGATGAAAATCATGAAAGTGCCCAAGGCCGCTGCCGAATTGGTGAACTGCTGCACGCTGATCCCAACCGAGTTCCCTGGGTAACTACCCTCCCGCAGGTTCAGGAATTGGTCTGCCAGGGGTAGAAAAGAGGACGCAGAAATCTCTTTCACCGTGAGAATCCCTCCCAAACCTGCGGGAGGGTGAATAGCTGGAGGAGAAAGACCGTGTGGTATTTCAACAGTCCCGATGTCGTCTACGGTGAGGACGCCCTCAGTCACCTGGATACGCTTCACGGAGAACGGGCCTTCATCGTCACCGATCCCACCATTCTCAAGCTCGGTTTCGTGGACATGGTCAAAGAGCACCTGCACGCGGCCGGGATGCAAGTGGCGGTCTTCGCCGAGGTGGAACCCGATCCCTCGCTGCAGACCGTGCGCCGGGGTGCGGAGGTCATGCGCGACTTTGCCCCCGACTGGATCGTCGGCCTGGGCGGCGGGTCGAGCATGGACGCGGCCAAGGCGATGTGGATCCTCTACGAGCGGCCCGACCTGGACCCCGCCGGGATCAACCCTTTCATCGAGCTGGGCCTGCGCCAGAAAGCGCGTCTCATCGCCATCCCTACCACCAGCGGCACCGGCTCGGAGGTCACCTGGGCCACCGTTCTCACCGACACCGAGGAACAGCGCAAGCTGGCCCTGGGGGCGCGGGAGTCAATGGCCGATGTGGCTATCGTCGACCCGGTTTTTACGGTGAACCTACCGCCACGGATCACCGCCGACACAGGCATGGATGCCTTGACCCACGCCGTGGAGGGGTACACCAGTGCCTGGCGCAACGACTTCTGCGACGGATTGTGCCTCAAGGCCATCCAGCTCGTCTTTGAGTATCTGCCCCGCGCCTACGCTAATGGTAGTGAGGATCTCGAGGCACGGGAGAGGATGCACAACGCGGCCTGTATTGCCGGGCTGGGCTTTGGCAATTCGATGGCCGCCCTGGCCCACGCCCTGGGCCATGCCCTGGGCGGGGTCTTCCACGTGCCCCACGGTCGCGCAGTCAGCCTGTTCCTGCCCTACACCATCGAGTTCTCGGCGCGGGGCGGGGGGACGCGCTACGCTGAGATCGCCCGCTTCCTGGGGCTGCCCGCTGGCAACGAGGAAGAGGGAGCCGCCAGCTTGGTGAAAGCCATCCGCGACCTGGCCCGGCAGATTGACCAGCCTTTGAGCATCCGCGAATTGGGCATAACCCAGGAGGATTTCGAGGCCAACCTACCCAAGCTGGTGGCGAACGCGGAGACCGACACCCAAATGGTCACCAGCATCCGCGTACCGAGTACCGAGCAGAGCGAGCAACTCTTCCGCTACGCTTACGAGGGTAAGGAGATCGATTTCTGATCAGTCACCCGATGAACCGGATTCAGCCGATACGAGTCCATCGGCTGATCGGGGACTATCTTACTGATGGCCCTTCTGAGTTTGGCAATTGAGGTGATTCTATGAATTTACCACTTTTCGATGCCCCCAGGAAAATTGCAGATCACTTTGACCCAGAGGCCGACATCATTCTCTACCACGGGGATGTAAGCGACTTTGTCGCCACCATTCCAGATAGCTCAGTGAGCCTGATCATCACTTCGCCCCCTTACAACCTGGGCAAAGAATACGAGGACCGCGTCTCCATCGGCGAATATCTGGATACACAGGCGCAAATCATTGCTGAGCTCTACCGTGTACTCAGGGAAAATGGGAGCATTTGTTGGCAGGTAGGGAACTTTGTGGACAATGGGGAGGTTTATCCTTTAGACATTCTTTACTATGATATTTTCAAAAAGCTCGGTTTGCGTTTGAGAAATCGGATTGTTTGGCGTTTTGGGCACGGGCTGCACGCATCCAAACGTTTTTCAGGGCGGTACGAGACGATTCTGTGGTTTACTAAAAGTGACGACTACATATTTAATTTGGATGCTGTGCGTGTGCCCTCCAAGTATCCGGGGAAGCGACACTACAAAGGCCCCAGGAAAGGGCAATTGTCAGGTAATCCTTTGGGTAAGAACCCCTCAGACGTTTGGGAGTTCCTGGCCAAAGAATGGGAAGCTGCCTTTTGGGATATTCCGAACGTCAAATCTAACCATCCGGAAAAGACGATCCACTCTTGTCAGTATCCTATTGCATTGGTGGAGAGATGCGTTCTGGCGCTGACAAATGAGGGGGATTGGGTGTTCGACCCTTACATGGGGGTAGGCACTTCGCTCATTGCCGGCATCATGCACAATCGTCGCGTGATGGGCAGTGAACAAGAGGCCAAGTACGTTGATATAGCCCGTGAACGCATTGAAGCGTACTTCAACGGTGTTTTGCCTTACCGCCCCCTTGGTAAACCCGTCTATCAGCCCACGGGAAGGGAAAGGGTAGCACAGGTGCCAAAAGAATGGCAAGACGTGACTCAAAGGCGGTTGTTAGACAAAAGAGAGGGCTACGAATGAAAATCGTGGGCATCTACTCATTCAGCGGCGGTCGAGAAATCATCGAGGCACAGTTCGCAGTCGAGTTACGCGAGGTTGAGCGGGTTATTGCTGCGATAGACAGTGAGAAGCACAAGACAAAGACCAGTCGCGAAAAGACTATGCCTGGGCGGAAGTTGTATAGCCCTCGCGCACTCAACAAAGCTTTCAAGGCAAAATTTGAAGAACTGGAATGGCACACTTATAGGATTGCGTGCGAATATCCGACAGAATATTATGTGGGTGACTACCGTCTGGACAACTCGTTCTCAGGCGCTTTCCGTGAGATGGATTTTGTGAAGAACCGTGTAGGGGTAGAGGTGCAGTTCGGAAAGTATGCCTTTATGGTCTACAACGTCTGTGCCAAGATGACAATATTTCACAAACTCGGTGTGATTGATGTTGGAATAGAAGTTGTGCCGGTCAAGGAATTCGCCGACGAGATGTCTACCGGCGTTTCGTATTTCGAACAGTTTGTGTGGGATCTGGAGCAGCGTGGCGTCTCTGACATCGACATCCCCGTATTGGTCCTCGGCATCAATCACAGGTAATGAGTGCGAGGCGTGCTAACGGAGTTTGCGGACCAGAAATTGAGTAGGTTGGGTTGAGGCGCAGCCGAAACCCAACCTACAGTATCAGGGATGCCATTCGAGCGGGCCGGGTGCGATGGGAAGTACTGCGGGTAGATGCACACGGACAAGTCAGGTGACAGTCAGGTGACAGTCACCTCCGAGGTGACTGTCACCTGAGGGGAGTCACGGAGGATGTTATGAACGGCTACATGGGCAAATTGCTGCGCGTGGACTTGAGCAGCGGCACCATCGAGGACGAACCTTTGAACCCGGATTGGGCGCGCCAATTCGTGGGTGGCAGCGGTCTGGCGGCACGCTATTTGTACGATCTCATCACCTCGCAGACCGACCCGCTGGGAGCGGATAACCCGCTGATGTTCATGACCGGGCCGCTGGTGGGCACGACTGCCCCTTCGTGCGGGCGTTACGTCGTCTGCGCCCGCTCGCCGCTGACCGGCATCTGGGGCGAGTCCAACTCCGGCGGCTACTGGGGGCCGGAGCTCAAATTCGCCGGCTACGACGGCATTCTGCTCACCGGCCGGGCCGCGCATCCGGTCTACCTGTGGGTCAAGGACGGCGTGGCCGAGCTGCGCGACGCCGGCCACCTGCAAGGCCAGGACAGCTACCAGACCCAGGAGTCCATCCGCCAGGAGCTGGGCGAGCCAAAAGCGCGGGTGGCCTGCATCGGCCCGGCGGGCGAGAACGGGGTTAAGTACGCGGCGGTGATGAACGACGCGGGGCGGGCAGCGGGTCGCACTGGGATGGGCGCGGTGATGGGCAGTAAGAACCTGAAAGCTATCGCCGTGCGCGGGACGGGCAGCGTGCCCCTGGCCGACGAAGAAGCCTTCAAAGACTACGTGCGGCAGGCGCGAGGGGCCATCAAAGAAGACATCGCGACGGAGATTTTGCGGCCGATGGGCACGGCGGGCAGTGCCGAGATGTTGATGATGCTCGGCGACATGCCCAGCCGCTACTTCACCGGCGACGAAATGGACGTCGGCCCCATCGGCGGGGCGACCATGGCCGAGACCATCCTGGTCAAACACGTGGCCTGCTATCGCTGTCCCATTGCCTGCGGCCGGTTGACGGACATCAGCGAGCGATACGGCCTGAGCCGGGTGGACGGCCCGGAGTACGAGACGATAGCCGCCTACGGCTCGCTGCTGCTGGTGGATGACCTGCCGGCCATCGCCTACGTCAACCACCTGTGCAACCGCTGCGGGCTGGATACCATCACCAGCGGCGTGACTATCGCTTTCACCTATTACCTCTACGACCAGGGCATCATTAGCGCCCAGGACACCGGCGGCCTGGAGTTGCACTGGGGCGACATCGAAACGGCCATCCGGCTCACGGAGATGATTGCTTACCGTGAGGGGTTCGGCGACTTGCTGGCCGAGGGCTCACTGGCCGTGGCCCGGCACTTTGGGGTGGAGGAACTGGCAGTACAGGTCAACGGCCTGGAAGTGCCCATGCACGACCCGCGCGCTTCCTTCGGGATGGCGGTGAATTACGCCACCGGGCCACGGGGCGCGTGCCACAACCAGGGCGACATGTACCTGGTGGATCAGGGACAGCAGCAGGAGGAACTGGGCATCGTCATGGGCGAACGCTTCGAGTCGTCGGCGGAGAAGGCGCAGATCACCGCCCGCCAGCAGGACTGGCGCACGCTGTACAACGCGATGATTATGTGCGTGTTCGCCAACCCGCCGGCATCGATCACGCGGGGGATGCTCAGCGCGGCCACCGGCTGGGACCTGACCATGGAAGACGTGCTGCCCCTGGGCGAGCGGGCCTTCAATCTCAAACGAGCACTCAACGTGCGGCTTGGCCTCACTGCCGCCAACGACCGCCTGCCGAAATTGCTCTTGCAGCCGCTGCCCGGGGGTGGCACCGAGGGCCGCGTCCCGGACATGGACCTGTTGATGCGCGAGTACTACGCCTGGCGGGGCTGGGACCCCGTCACCGGCAAGCCCACACGAGAGCGACTCGTGGCCCTGGGCCTGGCGGACATCGCCGAGGACTTGTGGCCGTAGGAGCAGGTTGCATCTGCGACATGGGGGGACAATGATCCTCGTCACTGGAGCCACGGGGTTCCTGGGACACAATCTGTGCGAGCAGTTAATCGGTCAGGGTGACGAGGTGCGCGCCCTGGTACGCCGACGTAAACGACGGGACGGTAAGTACGCGCTCGACTTCCTGCGCAATCTGGGGGTAGAGCTGGTCTGGGGCGACGTGCGCGACGCCGAAAGCGTGGCCCGGGCCATCCGGGGATGTGATCGCGTGATCCACGCCGCCGCCAAATTTCGCATGTGGGGGCCATATCACGAGTTCCACGCTACCAACGTGGAGGGCACACTGAACGTGCTGCGCGCAGCCTGCCAGGCCAACGTACAGCGCTTCGTCCACGTATCCACCGTGGCCGTGGCGGGCCGTCCAGCCCCCGGCCGGGTGATTGACGAGGATTACCCTTGTGCGCCCCACGACGCTTATCAGCGTACCAAACTGGAGGCCGAGCGCCTGGTTCTGAGCTTCTATGCCCAGTACGGCCTGCCGGTGATCGTCGTCCGCCCGGGCGCACTCTACGGGCCGTGGGGGCATTACGCCTTCAACCGTTTGTTCTTCGAGGATTTCCTTCGTGGCTGGCGGGTGCAGGTACACCACGGTCGCCACGTAACTTTTCCCGTTTACGTCAAAGACGCGGCCTGGGGCATCGCTCTGGCCCTGCGACGGGGTCGCGTGGGGCAGATTTACAACGTGAGTGGCGAGAGCATCTCCCACCGAGAGGCTAACGCCATCGTCAGTCGCCTCTCCGGCAAGGGAGCCTGGCGTCTCAACACACCCGCCTGGTTGATGCTGGCTTTCGCCTACCTTCTGGAGGGAGTGGCGTTTTTCACCCGCCGCGAGCCGTGGTATCCCCTCAACCTGGCCACCTACGTATTCTACGACTGGTGGGTCTCCAGTGAGAAAGCTCAGCGCGAACTGGGGTTCCGCGCCCGGCCCTTTGAGGAGGGGGCACGAGAGACGCTGGAGTGGTATCGAGCCATCGGTCTTCTAAAAGGGTCTCAGAAAAAACCGAGGTAAGATATAACCACCAAGACACAAAGACTCAAAGTGCCATTAAAGAAAGAACGGGCAATACCAATGGTTCTTGGTGACTTAGTGCCTTCGTGGTGAATTTTCAGGCGCGCTCTAAAAGGGTGAGGCATGGTCAGACAACTAATCGTCAATGCAGATGACTACGGACGCACGCCGGGGGTGACCAGGGGCATCCTTCGCGCTCACCAACGGGGCATCGTCACCAGCGCCACGGTGATGATGAACATGCCCTACGCCAGCGAGTCACTTCGCCTGGCAGAGGAACATCCCCGTCTGGGGGTGGGAGTACACCTGGTGTTCACCTCGTACTACCCCGTTCTCCCGCCGGAGGAGATACCCAGCCTGGTGCATGGGAACGGTGCCTTCTACAGGCCGGAGGAACTCATGGAGCGCCTGATCGAGGTGGACCTGGATCAACTCAGGGCCGAATTACGGACTCAGATTGAACTCTTCCTCTCCACCGGGCGGCGACCGACTCACCTGGACTGCCACCACAGCGTGTATTTATACCCGCCTTTCTTTGCCGTGCACGTGGAATTGGCGAAAGAATTCGGGCTGCCGATGCGCGTGCCCTTGCCACCGCCGGAGGCACTCACCGGGCGGGACGTGCCGGCCATCGTCGCCGACCTGCCACCGGACTTGCTGCTTCGGGTCGGGACCGAGGACTGGCGTCTGGTGCAGAAGGCGGGAGTGCCCCACCCTGATCACTTCGCGGGCAGATTCTTCGGCGTGGAGATGCTCACCCTGGAACGATTACTGCGGATTCTGGGGGAGTTGCCTCCCGGCGTCACCGAGATGATGACCCACCCCGGCCTGGCCGACGAGCGACTTCTGAGGGAGAGTTCGTACGCGGTGGAACGGGAACGCGAGCTGGAGTTGCTCTGCCATCCCCAGGTGCGGGAGAAAGTGTCCGAGTTGGGCATCGAGTTGGTGAATTTCAGTGTGCTGGCCCGATGATCCGTCGCCTGTGGTTTGCGCTTGTGCGCTGGGGATTTCACCTGCTGTACAACCAATTCGCCTGGACCTACGATGCGGTGAGTTGGCTGGTCTCCCTGGGAAACTGGCGACGCTGGCAGCGAGCGGTGATTCCCTACCTGCGAGGCGAGCGTGTCCTGGACCTGGCCTGCGGCACGGGCAACTTGCTGATAGACCTGGCGGAGGCGGGGTATCGGCCCTGCGGGTTGGACCTGTCACCCTACATGGTGCGCATCACCCGGCGCAAACTGCGCCGCCGGGGGCTGGGCGTGCCCCTTTGTCGCGGGCGGGCGCAGGCCCTACCTTTTGCCGGCGGCGTTTTCGACGCGGTGGTAGCTACTTTCCCGGCCGGGTTCATCCTCCACCCGGCGACTCTGCGCGAGGTGACGCGGGTGCTGCGGCCTGGTGGCCGGGCGGTGGTCGTCGCCGAGGCGCGGCTGGAGAGACGCGGTCCCCTGAGTCGCTTTATCGAGTGGCTCTACACGATCACCGGCCAACGCGGCCCCTGGCCGGACGTGGATGATCTTCTGGGAGAAGCGAGCCTGGTCCGCGTAGTAGAGGAGAGTCGCGAGGGCCAGAGCCTGGTGCGGGTGATTGTGGCCGCCAAAAAAAGACGTGCGATGATGTACACGGATTGCACAGATGAACTTTAAGCTCAATCCCTACCGAAGTGAACGCCCCGCCGAGGGAAGAATGTTCTTCGGACGGGGGGACATCGTTGCCTGGGTGCAGGAACAGGTGATCAAAGGCCGCCCGGTCATCGTGGTGCACGGCCCCGAGCGGATAGGCAAGACCTCTCTGCTGCGCCACCTGGCCGGCAAATTGCCCCCTGACTGCGTTCCCGTCTGGATCGGCCTGGCGGTCAGGGCAGAGGACGGATCGTCGTCTCTGTGGGCCGTGGCGGACGCCGTGGCCCGCGCCCTGGCCATGCCCCGGCCGCCGCAGGCGGATTTCGCAGGGGAGGCTGCTGAGGACGCCTTCATCGCCTTCCTGAACCGGGCACGGGGCGTGCTGGGCGAGGGCCGGCTGGTGTTGTTGCTGGACGATTTCGAGCAATGGGCAGATGATGTGCTAGTGCGGGCCCTGGTAGCTGCCATCCACGCCGAGCATTGGCTGAGCATCCTGGCGACGGCGACTGATTTCGAGGCCCTGTCCCATCGCTGGCCGGAACTCTTCGCCGACACCGTCCATCGTGACCTGGGGCCGCTGCTCACCCACGAGGCGGAGGACCTCGTTCGTCGGCCGGTGGAGGACGTGCTGCGCTACGATCCCTGGGCCGTGACCCGCGTCCTCGAACTGACCTCGAACCACCCCCGCTTCATCCAGTTCCTCTGCCGAACCCTGGTCAATCGTTGCATTGGCAGCGAGGACGTCACCCCATCGGACGTGGAGGCTGCGCTCGACGACCTGCTGAACACACCCCAGCCCACGTTCGAGCAATGGTGGGCGGTCGCTTCGCCACGGGAGCGGGTGATCCTGGCCGCTCTGGCTGCGCTGCGCGGCAAGCAAGGAGTAGCCACCCAGTACGACGTCCACCAATTCCTGAGCAAGCTAGGAGCCCGCGTGGAACTGCCGGAGGTCGAGGACGTGCTGGCTGGCCTGGAGCGGCGCGGCATCCTGGTGCGTATGGGGGCAAACAGCTTTCGCTTCGCCGTCGAACTCTGCCGCCTGTGGGTGGCCCACCAACATCCGGTAGAGGCCGTATTGCGCGAAGGCCCCTGGCGGGTGCGTCGCCGTCCGGCGCGGCGACCACCGCCGGTGAAGGGAAAAGAGCATCCCCAGCCGGAATCCAGCAGGGATCTCGGTTGGATAGGGTTGGTCGTGCTGTTGGGCACGGGTCTGTTGTTCTTGCTCGCCCACCGCTTCACGCCCAGCGTATCGCCTCCTGCCGGTCTAAAGACGCCGGCTGGCGGTGATCCGTCGCGCACTGTCGTGCCCACGGGCCTGAGGGCGCCCGTGCTGGCCACGCCTACTCCCATCCCCACACCGGCCATCGCTTACGCCTCCCGCCAAAACACCGGCGAGCCCCTGCAAATCTACCTTATGAATGAGGACGGCTCTTTTCCGGTGCGATTGACCCTGACCGAGGCCGACGAATTCGACCCGGTCTGGTCGCCGGACGGGCGGCGCATCGCCTTTGTCTCCCTGCGTGACGGCAACCAGGAGATTTACGTGATGAATGCCGACGGCAGCGACCAGACCAACATCACCCGCCACGAGAATAAGGATTGGACACCGGCCTGGTCGCCGGATGGCTCGCAATTGGCATTCTCATCGTTCCGCGATGAGAACTGGGAGATCTACGTCATGGACGCTGACGGTTCAAACGTGGTGCGTCTCACCGATAATCCGGCCAGCGATGTGTCCCCCTCGTGGTCACCGGACGGGCAGCGCATCGCCTTTGCCTCGCGCCGCGATGGGGGCGACTGGGACATTTTCGTCATGGATCGCACGGGGAAACACGTCACTCAGTTGACCCACGACCCGGCCGACGACTTCGGGCCTATCTGGTCACCGGACGGCACCACCATCGCCTTCGAGTCCGACCGCGACGGTTACGTGGATATTTTTCTGATGGCGGCGGACGGCTCCAATCAGATAAATCTGACGCGCGACCCCTACGCGGACTACCACGGGCCGACGTGGTCCTCCGATGGAAAGCGCATCATGTTTTACTCCAACCGGGATGGTGACTGGGACATTTACGTGATGAACCGGGACGGCAGTGGTCTGGTGAACATCACCGACGACGACAGTGACGAGCAGGCCCCATCCTGGCGCCCCTGATATGGGGCAAGGAGCTTCGGATCACCCGATGGTTCCGATCAAGCTGAGGGTCGGTATCGGCCAAATCCGTTTAATCGGCTGACCGTGGCGTTGCTCCTACTCCGGGTGATAGAAAATCACCTGCGACTTGTTGAGCAGGAGCAGCTCCCTGTGCTGTGGGATTTGGCTTTTTAGGGGGTGTAAGGGGAAGAGGGAGACCTGGGAGATTGGAACGAAGGTAGACATTATGGCATCGAACATGTCACGGATGCGCATCTCCTCGCCCAGGTGGAAAGTGGCTCGCAGGATGAACGTCGCCGTGTAGACAATCACCCGTTCCTCCTTCCTGAGCAGGCCAATCTCGGCCCTGGCTGCCTCGTCGGCCAGGTAGATGGCGATGGTGTCGCGCTTATCCACGATAATCTCCTCGCGGGAGAAGGGACCGAGAACACAATCCGGGGTCAGGGGTGAGATCGAGGCAGGGTGAATAAAGATATACCCCCGGTCAGCGCTGTTCAGATCGTCAAGCAATAGGCCTCGTGGTTCGATCTCTCCGGTGAGAAGGAACTGGGTAGTGTAAACCTCCGCCTTGTACAACCGGCGTGGGGGACCGCTGGTTAGGTCCATGCCATCACCTCCTGTGCCAGTCAAGACTTCCGAAAAGGTGCATTTCAATTTGGGGGCAAGATATGTCCGTAGGGCGGGCCCCCGGCCCAATGGCACTAACTTTTCACAAGTTCCTGTAAGATGTGGCAAAATTCAATTTACGAGGAGGAGGCGTTCTCTAACGCCGTTCCACCTCCTTCCGCGCTAGAGAGCGCGGACTCCTCTTGGCATTACGAATTATGTAGAAAGTTAGCAGCATTGATCAACAGCCTGCGGTATCGCTTTTTCCCCCTCCCCTTACCTCTCAGGTGTAGGTTTTTCTGTCGGGGGCTAGTGCCCGATGCTCCTGAAGATTAAGACAATAATCGGGGTTGGAAGTGCCCTACTCGCTTCAGCTTTGTCCTTTCAGCCCGATGCT
>JAGGZG010000142.1 GCA_021162125.1 Anaerolineae bacterium | reverse complement strand
CGTCAAGCCAACGTCCTGGCGGGCCTGTGTCACTGACCCTTTCCCACTCGCCACGAAAACCTCGGCAGAGGCGCGGGACATTGGGTTAAGGAGGTTCTTCGATGGGAGGATTGACACTCGAAGCCATCACCCGTAGCTTGAGCCAGGTTGGCACCACAGTGCTTTTGATCCTGGTGGCCTCCGTGGTGGTCGAGCTATTTTTATATTTCTTGTTGAGCAAGGTCTTGCAGAGCCGATACACGCTGCCTTTCATGCTAGTGGCGCCAGCCGCCATCGGATTAGCTCTCCTGGTCGTGTACCCCATCGGTTTTGAGGTCGCCCTGGCCTTCAGCAACATGAGCCTGAAACACTTTAGAGACCCCACCTTTGGGCTGGCGCAAGGATGGAACAATTTCAGAAACGTCTTTACCCAGCCCGTGCTGAAACAGGTCGGCTTCTTCCCCGTCTTTTCCCACACAGTGCTGTGGACGACCATCAACCTGGCATTCCACGTGGCCAGTGGCATGGGATTGGCCCTGCTGCTCAACCGCCCCATGCGCCTGCGAGGTCTGTACCGCACACTGCTGGTCTTCCCCTGGGCCATCCCGCAGGTCATCGCCTGCCTGGCCTGGCGTGGGGAGTTCCACTACGAGTACGGGTTCGTCAACGTGATGCTGACCCGCCTAGGGCCGGAGCCTATCAAATGGATGAGCACTCCCTTCTGGAACTTCACCGCCATGTGTATCACCAACATCTGGTTGGGCATTCCTTTCATGGCGGTCATTTTCCTCGGCGGATTGCAGAGCATCCCCAGGGATATGTACGAGGCAGCGGAGATGGATGGTGCTTCCGCCTGGCAGCAATTCCGCAAAATCACTTTGCCGCTGATGAAGCCAGTGATGACCCCAGCTATCATCCTGGGCACCATCTGGACTTTCAACAACTTCAACGTGCCCTATTTTATCAATCAGAACGAGCTCGAATCGTCGGATATTCTGGTCACGGCGTTGTTCAGGGCGGCCTTTGAGTATAACCGCTACGGTTTTTCCGCCGCCTTCGCCATCGTTATCTTCGCTATCCTATTCATCTTCGCCGTGCTCTACATCCGCACCATAGGCGGCATGAAGGGGGTGTACGAATGAGCGTCACAGCCAAGTCTCAAAAGGAAAAGTCGGCACTTTATCGTTTCTTCCACGCCGGCCGGGGGGATAGCCCCTTCAAGCGGCTTTTGATTCACCTCACACTGATTATCTCTTGCATCATCGCCGTCTACCCCGTGCTGCGCGTGTTGAGCGTCTCCCTGCGCCCAGGTGACCGGCTGCTATCCACCTCGTTAGCCATTATCCCCCAGGACGCCTCCCTCGAAAACTACGTCCGGTTGCTCACCGAGAAAGCTTTCTTACTCTGGGTATGGAACAGCCTGGTCATCACCGTGGCCACGGCCATCATCGGTGTGATCCTGGCTGCCACCTCGGCCTATGCTTTCTCTCGTTGGAAGTTCCCCGGTCGAGAGCCGGCGCTGATTTTCCTGCTCACCACTCAGATGATCCCGGCGGCCATGCTGATGGTGCCTATCTACATCATGGCTGCCCGGCTCAAGCTGATCAATACCTACATAGGCCTGACGATAGCCTATTGCGTCAGCTCGGTGCCCTTCAGCATCTGGATTCTAAAAGGATACTACGACACCATTCCCATTGACCTGGAAGAAGCCGCTGAGATAGACGGCTGTTCCAAGATAACGGCCTTCCTGCGCGTGCTGCTGCCCCTCTCCACGCCAGCACTGGCCATCGTCTTCCTGTTCAATTTCATGACCGCCTGGAATGACTTCTTGCTAGCCCGCATCATGTTGCAAAAAGAGTCGATGTTGACCTGGACACTGGGCCTGCAGCGGTTGCAGGGCCAATTCCAGACCGAATGGGGCATGTTCGCCGCCGCCTCAATTCTGGTCATGGTGCCGGTCATGTCCCTCTTCCTGTACTCCAGCAAATGGCTGGTTTCGGGTCTGACACTCGGGTCGGTGAAGGGTTAACCACCCTCCCGCAGGTTAGAAGTCGTTTTGTTACTACTCAGGCCAGCGGTTGAAACCGCGCCTGAGGAGCTAAAGCTGGCTGTCCACCTGCGTGGACAGCCGAGCGTCCACGCAGGTGGACGCTCGGCTGCAAGCCCTCTAGAGGCGATTTCAATCGCTAACAGAAGTAGCCTGAGCAGTTACCCCGCAGGTTGTAAGTGAACGGGGCTATTGAAAACGGCGGCATTGGTGCTGGCCCTGGTCTTCGGATCCATGGGTGGGATGGTCTGGGTTTCGGCGTTCTCTTTGCCGTCTCTTCAGATGCGCCGCGCCTTTTCGGCCTCAGCTCATGAGGTGGACCCGAACTTCTCAGCATACAGGGCTATCGCTCCCTGGATGGCCCCCAACGCCGCAGTGACCGACTCCCAACCCAACGGCTTGACCCGCATTCCCTCCAGGTCCTTGTACACGCTGAAGAAATGCGCCACCTCGTTCAGAAAATGTGCGGGGACATTGGGCAGGCCGTGGTACTCATTGAACAGGGGATCGGTGTGGGGCACGGCCAGTATTTTGTCGTCGGGCAGGCCGCGGTCCTCCATGCGAAACAGGCCCACCGGCCGCGCCTCGATGACACAGCCAGGGAACGTGGGCTGATTGGTCATCACCAACACGTCCAGCGGATCACCGTCCTCATAAAAAGTTTGGGGGATGAATCCATAATCGCCCGGATAGTGCAATGAGGAGTAGAGAACGCGGTCCAGCTTGATGATGCCACGGGCCTCATCGTATTCGTACTTGTTCCGCGATCCTTTGGGAATCTCCACCACCACGTAGATGACCTCCGGGGGCTGGGGACCCGGGATAAGCTCTTTCCATAAGTTGGTCATGCGCATCTCCTCTCTCTCTTCGCTTGTAATCACTCCGTTGGGCGAGGTCTCCAGACTGAGCCCCTGGTCGCCTCGGTCTGGAGACCTTCGCGAACAAGATGGACAGTCCTAATCGTCAGGCACGACTTTCCAGTAGGCCAGGGCCTGCATCATCGCTTCTTTTCGCTCCTCGGGAAGCCGCACATAGACCGCGTTGGCCTCCGCCCCAATACGCCCATCGCTCAACCGAAGCTCTCCCCGCGCTTCCACGATGCGACTGCGCACGCGCGTCAGCTCGGCGACTACGGTCAGCGGCTCGCCGATGGGGATGGGATTGCGATAGCGAATCTCCATCTTCGCCGTCACCAGCCATAGGTCACGGCCAATCACCGTGCGCCCCAGAGCTTCATCCAGCAGTGCAGCCGCGATGCCGCCGTGGAGCAGGCCCGGGTAACCCTGATGCTCCTCGCCGGGTGTCCAGGTGACCGTCACGCGGCCATCCTCGTCCTCGTAGAAGCTCGCCTTCAGGCCGATGGGGTTCTCCAAACCACACACGAAGCACATCTGGGAATTAGGTTGTTTTTGCATCTGCTCTATCCCACCTCCAGTAGTACCTTGAGCGTGCCCTTGGTGCCCGCCCGCGCGAAAGCAGCCAGGCTATCATCCAGGGGGTAGACGGCGTCAATCAGCGACTCGACGTCAATCAGGCCACGGGCCAGCAGACGCAGCGCTGGCGGGAAAGGCCCGCAGCGCGAGCCGATCAGCCTCACCTCGTCCACCACCAACGCGGTGAGGTTCACCTGGTTCACGCCATGGAAAGTACTCTTGAGCACGAGTGTGCCCCGGGGACGGACCATCGCCCGCGCAGCCAGGAAGCCGTCGGGATGGCCGGTGCAATCCACCACCACGTCGGCCTGGACGTCGCGGGCCTCGCCGGCCAGGGCCGTGGGGATACCCCGTCGCCGCAGGATGTCCAGCTTCTCCGTGTGACGGCCCACGACGAGCAGGTCGCAGCCGGTCAGACTGAGCACCTGGGCCACCAACAGGCCCAACTTGCCATCGCCCAGCACGACCACCCGGTCGGTGGGATGCAGGTGTACCTGCTCCGTAATCTCGCAGGCGGCGGCCAGCGGCTCGGTGAAGACCGCCTCCCTGTCGCTCATCCGGTCGGGCACGGGATGTAGGTTGACGACGGGCAAGATCAGAAACTCGGCGAAAGCGCCATCGCGGCCCCCGATGCCCAACGTGGTGCGATTCGGGCAGTGGGTGGGACGCCCGGCGCGGCAGGTGGGACAATCCCCGCAGGCGGCGTTGATCTCGCCCACCACCCGCTGTCCAATCAATTCAGGGGCGTCCATGCAGGTTTCGACCACACCCACGAATTCGTGGCCCAGCACACCGTGGAAACCCATGTAGCCGCGCACGATCTCCAGGTCGGTATTGCAGATGCCGGCCAGCGTCACCCGGACCAGCGCCTCGCCGGGCGGTGGTTCCGGCCGGGGATAATCACCGACCAGCCGTAATTCGCCGTCGTATACTAGTGCTTTCATCGCCATGCCCCTGACCTCAACGCAGAGACCGGCGGCTGATGATGGGCACAATCAGCGTGTAGAGGGGCAGGACAACGGCTCCCAGGGCCGGCTTGTACCAGGGTTGAAAGACAAATGGCCCGCCCAGCGCGAACAGCCAGACCGGTACCGAAAGCGTCGAGATGACCAATTGCTCCAAACGTTTGACCCGCATGACCCGCCACAGCCAGAGCGGTGTGATGATCGTCAACGCCGCAGCGACGCCCCACAGCAATTTCAGCAGAAAATCCCGTTCGTGGGGCACACCTGGGTTGTAGGTAGTGCGCAGCACTCCCTCGATGGACACGTAAGCCATCACGATCTCGGTTGGAATGTGTTTCAGAACCCGCGACATATAATCATCGGTTACTTTGACTCCACGTGCCATAACGTCCTCCTCCTTATTTTCTCTGATGGCGATGGGCGAGGTCTCCTGACCAAGCCCACTTCGCCTCGGTCAGGAGACCTTCGGCGAACAGTAGGATGGCTTCTCGCCCCACTTCCCCATCGCTACCCAATCGTATCTTTCACCCGCTCCGCTATTTTGCGCGTCATCCCCGGCACAGCGGCCAACTCGTCCACGCTGGCCTGGCGGATGGCCTCGATGCTACCGAAGTGCTGGAGCAATGCCTGGCGGCGTTTGGGGCCGACGCCAGGCACCTCCTCGAGCTGCGAGGCTAGCCCTTTCTTACGCCGCACCGTGCGGTGGTAGTCCACGGCGAAACGGTGAGCCTCGTCACGCACACGCTGCGCCAGATAGAGCCCCTGCGAATCGCGAGGCAGGACAATGGGATCGGGCTGCCCCGGCACGAAAATTTCCTCCCGCTTCTTGGCCAGGCTGGCCACCGCCAGATTGTCCAACCCGTACTCCTGGAGCACTTCCTGCACAGCGTTGAGCTGCCCCTTGCCTCCGTCAATCAGAATCAGGTCAGGCAGGACGGCGAAGGACTCGTCGAGCTTTTTGCCCGGCGGGAAGACATCTTCACCTTCTGCACCTTCGCCCGCCTCCACCACGCGCTTGAACCGCCGCCTGAGCACCTCTTGCATCATGGCGTAATCGTCCGCTCCCGGCACGGTGCGGATCCGGAAGCGGCGATAATCGCTCTTGCGCGGCACACCTTTGACGAAGACAACCATGCTCCCCGTAGCTGCTGTGCCCTGGATGTTGCTGATGTCGTAGCCCTCGATGCGCACCGGTGCAGCGCTCAATCCCAGAGCTTCCTGCAATTCGGTCAGAGCCATGGTGTGCCTGGTCTCGTCTGCCTCCCATTGAGCGCGCAGGTGGATCAGGGTCTCAACGGCGTTCTCGGCAGCCATGCGCACCAGTTCTCTCTTCTGCCCACGGCGGGGTACGCGGAGCGTCACCTTGCTCCCGCCGCGCCTGGCACGCAGCCACTCCTCAATGACCGGCGACTCCTCAACAGCGGTCGGCAATAGAATCTCCGGCGGGACATAAGCCGCCTCGTCGTAAAATTGCTTGAGAAACGAGGCCACGATCTCCCGGTCATCCTCGCCAGCAGTGCCCGTCAGCAGGAAGTACTCGCGACCGATGAGCTTGCCCTGCCGGATGAAGAACACCTGCACGCAAGCCAGGCCGTCATCGCGGGCAAAGGCGATCACATCCTGATCCTCGGCCGCCATCGAGATGATCTTTTGCCGCTCGGTGACGTGCTCGATGGCCCGGATGTGGTCGCGCAACTCGGCCGCCTTTTCAAACTGCAACTGCGCCGCCGCGTCCTGCATCTGCGCTCTCAGATCGGCGACGATTTCCTCGGTCTTCCCCTCCAGAAACAGGCAGATGCGTTGAATCATCGCCTGGTATTCCTCTTTGCTCACCGCACCGATGCACGGCCCCAGGCAGCGTTTGATGTGGTAATACAGGCATGGCCGCTCGTCATGACCAGTAATTTTCCGCTTGCAGGTCAGGTAGGGGAACAGTTTGCGCAACAGGTCAAGAGTCTGGTGCACGGCGGATACTGATGTGTAAGGGCCATAGTACTTCCCCCCATCGTGCACCATTTGCCGGGTGATGAACACGCGGGGATAGTCGTCCTGCCAGGAGATTTTGATGTAGGGATAGCGTTTATCGTCTTTGAGGCGGACGTTGAACCTGGGGCGGTGCTTCTTGATCAGATTGCACTCTAGGATCAGCGCCTCCACCTCCGAGTCGGTGACGATGAACTCGATGTCGGCAATCTCATGCACCAGACGATGGACCTTGCCCGTGTAGTCCGTGGACGACGCATGGAAGTAGGAGCGCACCCGGTTGCGCAGGTTCACCGCCTTGCCCACGTAAATCACCTCACCCTGCGCGTCTTTCATCAAATAGACGCCGGGTTTGGTGGGTATAGCTGGATAGCGTTCCTTAAACTCCTGGCGATTCACTGCACTTCCCCTCGCTCTGATCTGCTATCTACGGGGCTATTGTACCACGAAATCGCGGTCTGGTCTAGAACAGCGGATTGGAGGACACTAACGTATAATGATGGTACTGTCCTGCAATCCGTTATTGTCCTGAAATCCGAGTTCTAAGCAGGCGAGGGATGAGCAACGGAGGAATAAACACCAGTGGCACGGCGATGGCGTGGATGCCCAGATAATCGAGGTGGGCGCGCAGCCAACCCCACACGTATCCGTAGACCACGACCGACAGGGCTGCCGTGGCACAGAACACCGCCGCTCGCTCCGCACGCCCCTCGCCTGGCTTCAGAGCAGCCAGGGGCACCAACCAAGTCGGATACCAGACGCGGAAACTGGGGGCCAACATCAGATAAGTGAACAGCGAGCGGAACGCGGTGACTGCGGGGCGCGTCCGCTCGCGCCAGGCATGGATCAGCAGCCGGAGGTAGAGCACAGCAAAAAGCCCCTGGGCAATCCAGCGCGGGAGATCGTAGATCACGAACAGAGCTACCCTGGCTTCGTGTGGACTCAGGGAACCGAGGTGCGGGCTAATCAGAGATCGCAAAGCCAGGACAACTAACGTGGGAATGGAAAAACCCAATCGCCCCGTGGTCTCGCCCAACACGCCAGCGATACTTTCCCACGGCGGCCAGAAAGGGACGTAGAGAGCCAGCGTCAAGCCTGCCGCCAGCCCGCCTGCCCTGGTCAGAAAACCAACGCGCGCCCGCCAGGAGGGTCGCTGCAACAGCAGGATGATCAGCACCGGGGGGATGACCAGCAGGGCGATCACTTTGCAAAGGACAGCGATCACCAGGGCCAGGATGGCCGGGATCGCTTTGTTGCGGGTCAGCAGATAGAAGCCCAACACGATGAAGAAAAGCATCACAGCGTCGTTGTGACCGTTGCCGGCCAGCTCTAGCAGCACTAACGGATTCCAGGCAAAGAACAGTACGCCTGCCACCCGGCGTGAGGGGGCAACGACAGCCAGCAGGCGGTCCAGGACGAGTGCCGTCCCCAGGTAGAAAACGACGACCAGCGCCTTTAACCCCAACAAAGTGGGGAGCAACTGTCCACGGCACAGCCAGGCCACTGCTCCGGCCAGCAATTCCCAGGCAGGCCCGTAGGGCGATGGGATGTGAGTCCACTCGCCCACGTAAGGCAGCATCGGATCGCCGGGGAAATCCTGGGGAGTGAGCATGAGAGGGTTGCCGTGGTAGATGGCGAGTACCCGGCTGCGGAAAACGTACTGGAAGAGGTCCGTGGCGTTGACGGGGTACATCAGCCCCAGCGTGCAGGCGAAAATCGCAGCGAAGGCCAGGATCAACGGGACTCGGCTGCGGGTTTCCTCGCCGTGGCTATCAGCGAAGCGCCACGCCCACCACCAGAGGGCAAAGAGCGCGGCCAGGATCAGCACGTACACCCCGCAAGCCAGCGGGCTGTAGCGGGTGATTCCTTTCAGGTCCAGGGGGCCGACGTGTTGAGATAGAGCAGGCAACGGGAACCAGAGGGCCAGGAACATGCACGCCAGCTCGATGCAGAATCCAAAGAATGCCAGACGGACAATGCGCCTTTCCACCAGGTAAAGTCGCAGCTTGGCACGCATCAAATCATGGCTCCACAAGGTGCCCGGCACTTTGAAAGTGCCGGGCACCTGATACCCTCTTAATGACGCGGCCCGCTCCCGCCCACTGCCGCCAGAAAAGACGTGCAGGTGCCACAACCACATATCCCAACCCCGAACAACACAAAGGCCAGGATGCCCAGCACCCACACTCCAACGCCGATGTAACCCAGGATCAGGCCCACCATGGCCAGTTCCTCACCGGTCAGCCGGCCACCGCTCTGGGCGATTTCCCTCTTGGCCATGTGGCCAAAGAGGATGGCCAGCACGTTGCCAACGAGAGGCAGCAAGAACCAGCCAACTATACCCATTATCAGGCTGGCGACGGCCAGGCCACTGGTGGTTGGGGCTTCAGGCGTAGTGTAAGCGGGCGGCGGTGGAGCAGGAGTAGGAGTTGGCTCCCTCAGGGGCGCGCCACAACTTTGGCAGAAATCTCTTTCCTCTGGATTCTCAGCGCCACAGTTCGGGCAGATCATGAGCTCTTTCCCCCTCTCTGACGACGTACCATTGCGGTATGCTCATGGAGCAGGTGTCATGATACCCTTCATGATGTCGGAGAACGTGTTGCCGATCTCAGGCCCAAGCAGGTTCAGGCCAAACATCGGGCCCACGCATAAGAGGACACAGCAGCAGAGCAACAAAGCGACCACTATTACTACGATGACGATAATTAGCGTCGTGTTGCTCTTCTTCCCCTCCGGCTGCGCCGGAGTCTCTGGAGTTGGGTAACTTTCTGTCATGGTCTTAAGTTCCTTTCGTTGATTCAGGTGCGGCGTACCCTACGTTGTCCCTCGCACCCGGGTTCGCTGCCACAGCCACCAGCCGATAATGAGCACACACAGAATCAGCAGGATGGCCAGCAGCACGGGTAGAAGCACGGCCAGTAGTGAAGTGATGGCCGACAGCAGGTCCTCGGTTGCACTCACCAGAGCGTTGCCCGCTCCCCCTGTCAAGCTGGTAACGGCCGGACGGGTCGTAGCCTTGACCACGTGCACACTCCCGGCCAGGAGCAGACCGCAGATCAGAGCCAGGACGGGGTGGACGTCGGAGATGACGTTGGAGCTGGCAGCGAAGAGGATAGCCCCAGCTACCGGCCGGATGACGGTCTGAATCACGTCGTTGACGCTGTCCACGGCGGGTATCTTATCCACGAATATCTCGATGAGCAGGAGGAGAACCAGCACCCCGATCACCCAGCCGCTGGTCAGGGCATCCCACGGTTCGCGGAGAGTGACGAGGTCGGTGTAGCGAGCTATCAGGGACACCACCAGCAACGGAATGTAAGCGTTCAATCCCGCTGAAGTGGACAGCCCGAAAGCGGTGATCAGATTTGTGAGGCCCTGAACGACAGCCATGCTCCCCTCCCGGCAAAGGCTGGCCCCGGATCAGGCCACTTTAGCGCTGACGGTGCGATACGCCTGGCCATAGGCGTAAGCATTGACCAGCATGGCGTAGAACATGGTGAACAGCACACCCACGCCACAAGCTAGCACACCCAGATTGGTGATAACCCCGGCCAGCAGGCTGATGACCAGGACGAGCAGGTAAGTACCGATATTGTCCTTAACCAGGTTGAATATCTCCCCGAAGCGAAAAGCCGCACCAAGCTCCTCGGTCTCGGCATACTTGGCCAGGATGGCGGGCAGGAAGACCATCAGGGCTATG
>JAGGZG010000389.1 GCA_021162125.1 Anaerolineae bacterium | reverse complement strand
CACCCTGGGGCCGCTCAGCCTGGGGCTTTGAGCCCCAGGCGAGGCCGGCCGCGAGCTTTTGGGAGGGTTTTCCCCAAGCTGCTGGCTTAACTTGATGCCCATGGGGCGACCGGCCGGTCGCCCCTACAGGGTGCAAACTCGCCCCAAAAGTGAAATTCACCCCCTGCGACTTTTATCGTAGACAGATGCCCTGTTTTGTGCTATACTGGTGTTGAAAATTCAACCGGTTTCACAGAATCAAAGTACGCTCAGAGGAGGGAAGAATGGACAGGTGGGAATGTGTGGTATGCGGTTACGTCTACGATCCGGCAGAGCACGACAACGTGCCTTTCGAAGACCTGCCCGATGATTGGGCCTGCCCCGACTGCGGCGTGGGCGAAGATATGTTCGAGAAAGTATAGGAGGTGCAATGATGAAACCCAGGAAGATAAAAGAAGGTATTTATTGGGTGGGAGCTGTTGACTGGGATCGCCGCTTGTTCGACGATCTCATTCCACTCCCCGACGGTACCAGTTACAACGCTTACCTGATCCAGGGCAGCGAAAAGACAGCGCTGATAGACACGGTTGACCCCACCACGTCACACGTTTTGCTCGACCGCCTGGATCAACTGAACGTCGAGCGCATTGACTACGTCATCGCCAACCACGCCGAGAAGGATCATTCGGGCACGCTGCCGCAGGTGCTCGAAAGATACCCCGCAGCGCAGGTCGTCTGCACGCCGAAATGCAAGGGGATGCTGGTAGACATGCTGCTGGCGCCGGAAGACCGCATTCTCGCGGTGGACGATGGGGCGACGCTATCGCTGGGCGACAGAACGCTCGAGTTCATCCATGCGCCGTGGGTTCACTGGCCCGAGACGATGTTGACCTATCTGCGCGAGGACAAGATCCTTTTCCCCTGCGATTTCTTCGGCTCTCACCTGGCCACGACCGACCTGTACGTCACCGACGAAGGACGGGTCTACGAAGCGGCCAAGCGGTACTACGCGGAGATCATGATGCCGTTCCGCAAGATCATCCAGAAGAATCTGAAAAAAGTGCAAGGGTACGATATTTCCCTCATCGCCCCCAGCCACGGCCCGATGTACGACCGGCCCGAGTTTATCCTGGAGGCGTATCACGATTGGGTTTTCGGCGAACCGAAGAACATCGTGGTTCTCCCCTATATCTCGATGCACGGTAGCACCCGCGTGATGGTGAACTACCTGGTGGATGCCCTGGTCGAGAAAGGGGTGACTGTGGAACAGTTCAACCTGGCCGTCACCGACATTGGAAAACTGGCCATGGCTCTGGTGGACGCTGCCACTATCGTGATCGGATCGCCCACCGTCCTGACCGGCGCACACCCGAACGTCGTCTACGCGGCCTACCTGGCGAACGCGCTGCGGCCCAAGACAAAGTTCGTCTCGATCATCGGCTCCTACGGCTGGGGCGGCAAGATGGTGCAGCAACTGGCGGGTATGATATCCAACTTGAAGGTGGAGGTACTGGATCCGGTCGTGATTCAGGGACACCCCAGGGACGAGGATTTCGCGGCTCTGGACAAATTGGCGGCCACCATCGCGGAGAAACACAAAGCTCTGAAGTAACAAGCAGGTGCGACGCACTTTGAAAGTGCGTCGCACCTCCAGGACTGTGAGGACAGGTCAATGAAGAAGAAGCAACATCGCCCCGCACTGTCGCCGATGTGTTTTCGCAAGCTCAAGACGGTTGACCCGGAACTGGGCAAGGTCACCGGCCAGTTCTGGGCGACCGTTTGGGGGACCGAGCGCGTCTTGCCACCCCGTTACAAGTACCTGATCGCCTTCGGGATGGCGATGGCGGCGGGCCGTGACCGCCAGGCAACGCGCGAGATGATCAAGGCCTACGGCGCGGGCGCCACGCTGGACGAGCTACGCGAGACGTTCATGCTCATTCCCTGGAATTTCGGTGTCTCGTACTTCTGCTCAGAAGTCAGCACCGGCACTCCGATGCGCGCCTTCGAGATAATCGTCGAGCTGGAGGAAGCGGGCATGGCGCGAGAAGAAATCGTCGGGCAATTGAAGACGCGGCTGAAGTCACAGATCGGTTTTGAAGGCGAATAACGAAGGGAGATTGCGTCCATGTCCAAAGTGCTTGTCCTTTACGATACCCGCACGGGTAACACCGGCCGGATGGCCCGCGCCGTGGCCGATGGAGCAAAGTTGGTGCAGGGAACGGAGGTCGTTCTCAAGAAAGTCGGGGAGGGCAGCGGGGAACTGGCCGCCGCCGACGCTATCGTCCTGGGCTCGCCGACCCACAACACCCAGCCCAGCAGGGCCATGAGAAGCTTCCTGTCCAGTTTGGGTAACATCCCGATGCAAGGCAAAGTGGGGGGTGCTTTCGGTTCCTATGGCTGGAGCGGCGAGGCGCCGGAGATCATAGCGCAGGCCTTGAGAAATCAGGGAGTGCAGGTAATAGGAGAGGCAGTGCGGGCGCGGAAGACGCCGGGCACAAGCGATCTGAGCAAGTGCAGAGACCTGGGCCGCGCCGTGGCCGAGAGCGTCGTCACGGCTGAGTGAATTCCGGGAAGCCGCCCTGTCATCACCTATCATCAATGGGGGTACATGGACAAGTTTACTATCATAACCCTGGACAGTTCTGGGAGGATTTCAGATTCCTGATGAAGAACCGCAGCCGGATCAGCGCGGTGATGAAGAGTTCATTCAACTCACCTCTTTGATAACCTTGATGAGCCCACCCTGATCGAAGCCAGGGGCTCAAGACACCGTATCAGGCCGGATGTCCACCCGGCGCAGCAGCAGGGCGTTGACGGCGACGATGATGGTGCTGGCGCTCATCACCAGCGCGCCCCACTCGGGTCGCAGGATGATGCCTACCGGTTGTAGCACGCCTGCCGCTACCGGGATGGCGACGACGTTGTAGGCCGTGGCCCAGACCAGGTTTTGGCGCATCTTGCTCATCGTCGCCTGGCTCAGGCGGATCAGGCGCACCACGTCGCGCGGGTCGTTCTTGATCAGCACCACCTGCGCCGACTCCACCGCCACGTCGGTGCCGGCACCGATGGCGATGCCCACGTCAGCCTGCACCAGCGCTGGCGCATCGTTTATGCCATCGCCGACCATGGCCACCACTTTGCCCTGGGCTTGCAGTGCTTTGACCTTGTCGGCCTTTTCCTCCGGCCGCACCTCAGCGAAGACCAGGTCCAGCCCCAGCTCGTGAGCCACGTACTCGGCCACGGGGCGGCTGTCGCCGGTGAGCATGGCCACCTGGATGCCCATCCCTTTCAGCGCCCGCACTGCTTCCCGCGACTCGTCGCGGACCAGGTCGGCCAGGGCCAGCGCCCCCACCAGTTGCCCATCGGCAGCCACGTAGATGACCGTCTTGCCCTGAGCGGCGAGTTCAGCCAGGCGCGGATCCTCCGGCACTGTCACGCCGATCTGCTCCATCAAGGCCCGGTTGCCCGCGAACAAACGATGGCCCTCCACGGTTGCCCGCGCGCCTTTGCCCGGCACCGCCGCAAAGTCGGTCGTCGGCGGCAGCTTTAACCCGCGCTCCTGTGCTCCGCGCACGATGCCCTGGCCGATGACGTGCTCCGAGTTGATCTCCACCGCCGCCGTCCGTCGCAGCAACTCGTCCTCGCTCCAGTCGCCCAGCAGCACCACATCACTGACGCCGAACTCGCCACGGGTCAATGTGCCGGTCTTGTCAAAGATGACGGTGTCCAACCGGCGTGCGGTTTCGGTGGCCTCCGCGTTGCGGATCAGCATCCCGTTGCGCGCACCCAGCGTGGTGGAGATGGTGGTGACGACCGGAATAGCCAGTCCCAGCGCGTGTGGGCAGGCGATGACCAGCACGGTCACCGCCAGGGTGAGCGCGAAGACCGCAGACTGGGCACCGATGAAGAACCAAAACAGAAAGGCTCCCAGCGCCACCACGACCGCGATGATGGTCAACCAGTGGGCAGCGCGGTCGGCCAGCCGCTGGACGGGGGGCTTGCTGGCCTGCGCTTCTTTGACCAGGTTGATGATCTGGGCCAGCGCCGTCTCCTCGCCGGTCTTTTCGACGCGGATGCGTAATGCCCCTTCGCCGTTGAGCGTGCCGCCGATGACTTCGTCACCGGCCTTTTTGGCCACCGGTTTCGATTCGCCGGTAATCATCGCCTCGTTGACGCTGCTCTGTCCCTCGATGACGCGGCCATCAATGGGTGCCTTTTCGCCGGGACGCACCAACAGCACGTCGCCTTTTTGGATCTCGGATGTGGGGATCTCTTCTACGCGGTCGCCCACCACGCGGTTGGCCTTGGGGGGGATGAGTTTGGTCAGCGCTTTGAGTGCACCAGCTGTGCCGCGCACGGCGCGCATCTCCAGCCAGTGGCCCAGAAGCAGGACAGCCACCAGCGTGCTAATCTCCCAGTAAAAGTCCACGGCGGTGAACAGAAATGTGGAGCCGACGCTAAAGAGGTAGCCGGCGGTGACGGCCAGGCTGACCAGCACGCTCATATCCAGGACGCCGGTGCGCAAAGCCTTGGCCGCGCTTTTGTAGAAGGGCCAGGTTCCATAGATGGCGATGATGCTGGCCAGCACAAAGAGCACGTAGCGCACGCCGGGGAAAGTGAGGGTGTAGCCAAACCAGTCCTGGATGGTGGGGGAGAGCAGCAACACCGGGACGCTCAGGACCAGCACCACCCAGAAACGCTGCCGGAAGTCCCGCTCCATCATCGCGTGGTGGTCGTGCCCTTCGGCCTTCTGGTGCTCGTGCTCCATGTGAGCGCGGGCCGGCCGTTCCTCCTCCCCCTCGCAGCGACAGCCCAGTTGGGCCAGCATGTGTTTCAGGTGGTCCAGATTCACAATGTCGGCGTCGTAGGTCAGTTGTGCCGTATCGGCCACCGGGTTGATGGCCACGTCAAGCACGCCGTGCATCTCCCGGATGCGATTCTCGATGCCGCACGGACAATCGGGCCCCACGTATTCTTTGAGGGCCAGGGTAACGCTTCGTTTTAGCATTTCTCATCCTCCAATGGGCTCATGCCCCGTCCGAGCGATGATAAACTTGACCAGGCCGCCAGAAGTCAATTCCTCCACTCGCTCGATTTCCAGACCGGCCTTCTTCACGTTCTCCACCGTGCGACGGTTAATGTGCGGGCCCATCAGCCGTACCACGAGGGGATCGAGCAGATCCATCACTTTGCTGATCACTGGCTTGTTCACCCGCACGTGCTCCAGCAAGATGACCCGTCCACCAGGCCTGAGCACCCGGGCCAGTTCTCGTAGCCCCAGAACAGGGTCGGGCACTGAGCAGAAGACGAAGGTGGCCACGGCGGCATCGAAGACAGCGTCGGGGAACGCCAGTCTCTGGGCATCCATCAGGCTCAGGTCAACCGCAATGTCCAGCTCCCGGGCCCGCCGCCGTGCCCGTTCCAGCATCCTGTCACTCAGATCCACTGCTGTGACCTGGACTCCCCTGGGGTAGTGGGGGAGATTCTTGCCCGTGCCCGCTCCCACTTCCATGACCCGGTTCCCATCAACGTCAACCTGGGCCCAGAGCATCTCTCGCCACCGGCGGAAGGCGGAACGCTCGACGATAGCTTCCATCCAGTCGTAAACTGGGGCAATGCGATTATAACGGGATTTGGTTCGGATTGTGGCTTTGTCGTCCACGGTCAGTCCGGCGTTTGCGGGAACTCGATCTTCGACGACGATGCCCCGGTGCGTTTTGTTCTCGTCCATCCGTTTGTCCATTTCCGTGTGGCTAAAATCCGCGGGAGTGATCCGGCGAGACTGCTTTTAACGCCGGGCATAACTGGGCCGGATGTCCACCCGGCGCAGCAGATTGGCGTTGGTGACCACGGTGATCGAGCTGCTGGCCATGGCTATCTCGGCCAGCACAGGATGCATCATTCCCAGGATGGCCAGAGGGATCATGACTACGTTGTAGAAGAAAGCCCAGAAGAGTCCCTGCATCACTTTGTTGAAAGTGGCTCGCGAGAGCTTTACTGCGCTGACCACGCCGGAGAGATCGCCGCGCACCAGGGTGATGTCGGCGGCCTCGATGGCGATGTCCGTGCCGGTGCCAATGGCGATGCCCACGTCGGCCTGGGTCAGGGCCGGGGCGTCGTTGATGCCGTCGCCGACCATGGCCACCAGCCCCTCGGTCTCCGTCTGCAACCGCTTGACCTCGATCAACTTATCCTCCGGTAGCACCTCGGCCAGCACGTGATCTATTCCCACTTGCCGGGCGATGGCCTGCGCCGTGCGCCGGTTGTCGCCGGTAATCATCGCCGTCTCCAGGCCCAGCGCCTTCAGCTCACGGACGGCGGCCACGGCGTCGTCCTTGAGCGTGTCGGCCACGGCCAGAAGCCCCAGCAGTTCCCCGTTCACCGCGACCAGCATAGCCGTCTTGCCTGCGTCCTCCAGGCGGCGCATGTCGCCTTCGATTTCCTCCAGGGCCGTTCTTTCAACACCGTTTTCCTCCATCAACGCCCGGCTGCCCACCAGCACTGCCTGGCCGTCCACCACGCCGCGCACGCCCTTGCCACGCTGCGCCTCGAAGTTAGTCAGATCGCCCAGCACCAGCCCCTGCTCCTCGGCTTTGCGCACAATCGCCTTGCCCAGCGGATGCTCGCTGCCCACCTCCACCGACGCCGCCCACCGCAAAAGAGTTTCGGGTTCCGACTCACGTTTCACGTTTTTCGTTTCACGCTTCACGATTTCATCGGTTATTTCTGGTCTGCCCTTGGTGAGCGTCCCCGTCTTATCGAAGACGACCACCCGCACGTCGCGCATGGCCTGAATCGCCTCGCCAGAGCGAATGAGAATGCCGTTCTCGGCCCCGATGCCGCTACCGACCATCAACGCTGTGGGCGTGGCCAATCCCAGGGCACAGGGGCAGGCGATGACCAGCACCGAGACGGTGTTGATCAGAGCCAGGGTAAAAGCGTTCAGATTGGGGTCCACCCAGGGCAGGAAGCGACTGACCCACACGGTGATGGGACGCAATGTCTCAGGGAAGAGGAACCAGGCCAGGAAGGTAAGCGCAGCAATGACGACCACGATAGGCACGAAGACAGAAGTCACCCGGTCGGCGAAAGCCTGAATGGGCACTTTAGTCCCCTGCGCCTGCTCGACCAGGCGTACCACCTGGGCCAGGAACGTATCCTTGCCCACGCGGGTGGCCCGCACTTTGAGCAGACCGTCCTGGTTGACCGTGGCCCCGATCACCTCGTCGCCGGGCCTTTTATTGACCGGCATGGATTCGCCGGTGGCCATGGACTCATCTACGGCGATCTCTCCTTCGACCACGATTCCGTCGGTGGGGATCTTCTCGCCGGGGCGGATGACCATCACGTCGCCCACCTGCACCGCATCAATAGGCACTTCCTGTTCCACGCCGTCAACCAGGACGCGGGCGGTCTTGGCTCCCAGTTCCAACAGTTTGCGGATGGCCTGCGAGGCACGTCCTTTGGCGCTCGCTTCCACGTACCTGCCGGTCAGGTGGAAAGCCATGATCATGGCCGACACTCCGGCGTAGGAGGGGATGGGCACGAAAAAGGTGGCGATGCCGGTCAGGAAAGAGGCCCCGGTGCCCAGGGCGATCAGGGCGTCCATGTTGGGTGCGCCGTGGATCGTTGAACTCCAGGCTGCCACGTAGGTACGCCGTCCGACCCAGAAAAGCACCGGCGCGGCCAGGAGTAGCATGCCCAGCTTGAAAATGGTCGGATTGGGCCAGGCCACCCCAAACAACATTTCCGGCAGCATCCACAGGATGATGGGGGCGGTGAAGAGCCAGGCCAGGAGCATCCGCCGCCGGGCGTCCTGCATTTTGCGCACCTCGCGGGAGAGATCCTCTTCCGCCAACTCCTCCGCTGTGGGCAGCACCTCGTAACCCGCCTCGGCCACGGCGCGCCGAAAATCGGCCAGCCCGCTCACGGTGGGGATGTATTCCACGGTGGCTTTCTCCGTGGCCAGGTTGACGTTGACCTTCAGCACGCCGGGTATCTTGGCCAATGCCCCCTCGACGTGGGACACGCAACTGGCACACGTCATCCCGCCGATGGGCAGACTGACGGTTTGGGTGGTCACGTCGTAGCCCGTATCGCGCACGGCGTCAATCAGCCGGGCCAGGGAAACCCGTGTGGGGTCGAGGACGACCGATGCCTGTTCCGTGGCCAGGTTGACGTTGGCCTTCAAAACGCCTTCCACTTCCTCCAGCCCGTGCTGCACGTGGGCTACGCAACTGGCGCAGGTCATGCCCTCGATGGGCAGAGCTATCGTTTGCTCACTCATTGTGATTTCCTTATACATACCGTTCATCTACCCTCCTGCAAGTGGGAAGGAAGATGACGGCTGGGGGAGATGACCACGGATAGAGAAACGCACGATGCACGTGTAAATCGTATATTTCTTCATCCGAGGTTCTCTCCGGCTGTCAAAAGTCTCTCTCCTCACTCAAAACTCCACCTTGAGGACCATCCTGGCGGCCCAGCCTATCACGAAGGACACCACGGTAACTCCCAGACTGATGAGCACCATCTCGGCCCACGTCCTCCGGAAAGACAATTCCTTGACGATGGATATGAAAAAGGTGAAGATGAGAATAACCAGTAGCGCGTCAAATATGGCCACGGAGAGGGCCACGTAGTAACTGGAAAACACGAAATACGGGACGATCAGGAGCAGGACGGTCAACACGTACGCTATGCCCGTGTACAGGGACGCCTTCAGGGGATCCTTTCCATCCACCTCGGATTTCGTAGAAAGGTACTCCGAGGCGGCCATGGAGAAGGAAGCGGAGACCCCCGTTATGAAACCGGCCAGCCCCACAAGACGGGTGTTCTGGAGGGCAAAGGTCAACCCGGCCAGGGCCCCGGTGAGCTCCACCAGCGCATCGTTCAGCCCTAGCACCACTGAGCCGGTGTATTCCAATATCTCCTCGTCTATCATGGCCACCAGCAATCCCTCGTGCTCCATCTCTTCCTTCATGATTTCTTCCGCTGCGGGGATTTCTTCAACGACCTCGGCGTATAGCCTCTCCGCCTTCTCTTCGTTGCGTTCCATTAGCTTGATGGCAAAAGTTAAGCCCAGAATCCTGGCAATCACCAGATAAAACAGCACGAGCAGCCTGTTGGGTTTGACTTCGGTCTGGGTGTGCTTCATCCACTCGTTATAATGGCGGAGTTCATCTTTCGAGATCCTCTTTAAAACCTCGCCATTTTTCCCTCCCACTCTCTGGGCAAGGCGTTGATAAACGATGTGTTCGGTGATCTCGTTTTTCTGGAAGCCCTGTATGATTTGAATATCCATAAGCATCTCCTCCTTCTTGGTCATCCGTTCGTGCTGCCAGTATCCCGGCAGGGCAATCGCATGTAGCTTGGCTTCCTGTCCGTTTGATGGCGGCCCGGACTCTTCAAAGACCAGGTCGCCATTCGACCCGTCCTTTTCGCCGGGGTAAAGGTGGGGGGATATCGGCCGGGTATCCCAGTAAGTACCACCAACCCCACTAATTCCATGTCCTGGACGCCCAGGTGAGCGGAGAGGGTGTCCTGAACCGCATACAGACCACTGGTGAACCAGCAAGAGCCCAACCCCTCGCTCCAGGCGGCCAGAAGCAGGTTCTGCACCGCCACAGCCACCGAGAGAGGAGCATCGGGATTTACGTCGGAGGGGGAGTCGGAGAAGGCGGCGATGAGCACAGGAGCCTCAAATGCGCTCTGAAAAAACCAGTTCGTCCGCTGGGCAGCTGTCCAGGGAGCCGAGTCCTGAAGAGCCAGGAGGAGGCGGGTGAACTCCAACTGGAGCACTGCTAGTAACCCGTTTTTCTCCTGGCCCCCCAGCACGATGAAGTACCAGTTCTGCAGGTTCTGCGCCGATGGAGCCTAGAGTGCAGCTTCCAGCACACGTTCCAACACCGCCCGGGGCACCGTCTTGTTCTGGAATTTAGGGATACTGCGCCGTTGAATGATGGCTTCGTTCAATTCCATGGTGTCCTCTCCGATGTGTAAGTTCAAATGAATAGGGTGATCACCGACTCGCGCGCCTCCTGGATGTAAGCGCCCACCGCACAGTATTCGTCTATCAGGTCCTGGCGCAGATCCTCGAGCTTGATCCCCATGATCTCCATGGTCATGTCACAGGCCATGATCTTGCCGCCCAGTTCTTTGAAGTCCTGGAGCAGCTTTTCCAGGGAGGCCACGTTAGCTTTCTTCATCCGCTGTTTCACCATCCATTTACCGAGACCCAACAGGTTCATTTTGGAGAGAGGCCCCTTCTCTAGCGCCCCTTTCTTGAGGCGCTGAAGTCCCCAGAAGGTGAAGAAGATAGAGGCTTCCATGCCCATCGCCAGAGCCCCGTTGGCTACGATCATTGCGCTGTAGATTTTATCCATTTCGCCGCTGTGAGCAATTATAGTAACTTTATCCGCCATCGCGATCACCTCACGTTATATCATGCACGGTCGCCAGCGCCCAGTGTGTTCGCAACCGTCCCTATGAAAACTTCTCAATCGTTCCCAAAAATCTGTATGATGCGGTTCAAGTTCGCACCGAAGCCAATGAGTACCTCGTCTCCAATGACCAGGGTGGGGGTCAGGAACCGACCGACCAACTCTTTGAGTTCTTCCATAGCTTTTGGGTCAGTCGTCACGTCCCTATCTTCGTAAGGGATACCCCGCCCAGCGAAGAAACTCTTCGCCGCGTGACAGTCGGCTCAGGTGGGTTGGGTGTATATCCGGACTTTCATTGTTACCTCCACAAGGAGAGTTTGTGTGACAGCGAAGCCGCCCACAAACTCCGTTTGGAAAGCTGTTCGTAATTACTTGGGCAAGCGACTGACTTCAAGCCCCCTGCGAAGCAGGGGGTCTGTGATAGCTTGCCCATGCTTTCTGGTATGGCGTGGCAGTGACCTCACCCCGCTTGCAGGCGGGGGCTTCGTGTCACTAGCCTGATGGCGGCAGTCGTCTTGTTCTCAACAACAACAGCCGTGGTGAGTCTGGTCGTTCTCAACCTTCAGGTACTTTTCTGGGTCCTTGTCAAAGGCTGCTTTGCAGCCCCGCGCACAAAAGTAGTAGGTTTTTCCCTTGTGCTCTGAGGTGGCTGCTGCTGTTTGGGGGTCAATCATCATCCCGCAGACCAGGTCTTTTACCTTTTCCATTTTGTCTCCTTTATCTCGTCTTGTGCTTCTTACTTTAGGGTTCCAACTCGTCTAGCACCCTGTGCAGCACCGCCGCGGACTGGCGTAATGCCTCCGTCTCCTGTTCGTTCAAAGGCAGGTTCAGTACGCGCTCCACTCCCTTTCGATTGATCACCGCCGGCAGGCTGAGGTAGACGTCCTCGATGTCGTAGTGGCCGGGCACCAGGCTGGATACGGCGAGAACAGTGTGCTGGTCGCGCAGGATGCTCTCCACGATGCGCAGCAACCCGGTGGCTACGGCGTAGTAGGTCGCGCCCTTACGTTGAATAATCTCGTAAGCCGCGTCGCGGGTCTGATGGACGATGCGCTCGCGGGCCTCCGCGCCGAGCTCGCACCCTTCGCGGTTGCAGAAATCGCTCAGGCGCATCCCGGCCACGTTAGCCAGACTCCACACTGGCACCTCGCTGTCGCCGTGCTCGCCGATGATGTAGGCGTGTACGCTGCGCGGGTCTACGCTCAGGTGCTCGCTCAACAGATAGCGGAAACGGGCTGTGTCGAGGACTGTGCCGGAACCAATCACCTGCTGGGCCGGCAGGCCCGATACCTTCCAGGCCACGTAGCTCAACACGTCCACCGGATTGGTGGCGATGAGCAGGACGCCAGTGGTGTTGTGCTCCGTGATACGCGGGATGATGTCTTTGAAAATCGCCGCGTTGCGCTTTACCAGGTCGAGCCGCGTCTCCCCCGGTCGTTGGGCCGTGCCGGCGGCCACGACCACCACGTCGGCTGCGGCGCAATCGGGATAGTCGCCAGCCCAGATGCGGGCGGGGTTGGACAGGGGCACCGCGTGTTGCAAGTCCATCGCCTGGCCCTCGGCGCGTTTGTGGTCAATGTCTATGAGCACGATTTCCCCCACCAGGCCGCCGAGCAGCAGCGCGTAGGCGAAGGTAGAGCCGACCATGCCGGCGCCGACCACGGCGACCTTGCGCGGATGGGGTG
>JAGGZG010000115.1 GCA_021162125.1 Anaerolineae bacterium | reverse complement strand
GTGCAGACGTCCAGCACTCTATCCCCAGACTGCACGCCATTCATCTCCACCGTCTTCCTGCGCACCCCCTTGACCCGAAAAACCTGCAGCCCACGTATTTGCCTGCCGGGTTCCGCTATTCTGCTATGGTCAGCAGCGGACAGGAACCCTTCAAGCTGGTGTTCTACAGCGACGATCAGTTCGTCGCCATTACCCAGAGCAAGGCCCCGGCCGACAGGCCTCTTCCCGCTGGAAAAGAAGTACTGGTCAAGGGGCAGAAAGGCGTACTGGTCACTGGTTTGAAGGGGACGTTCGAAGATGGTTTCCGCTTCCGGATGCCCAAAGAAGTCCTCGTGCGCCCGAAAGGCACGCCCCCAACCGAGCCCATCCGCATCCGTGGCGAGCGCGTCTCCATCCCCTACGATGACGGGAAGCGGCTCACCTGGTGCGTCGGCGACGTCAAGGTCGAGATGCTCGCCAACCTGTCCGTGGATGAGATGCTAAAGATCGCCGAGTCGATGCAGTAGCAGGGTCCATCAACCCCTTTCAAGAAGCAGCCGGGCCGGCTCGCCCGTGGCGGGTGCTTCTTGCTTGAGGGGGAGGGCTGATTGGAATCTTCCGTGTCCTTTCCTCGTCCACAATACAAACAATTTGGAAAAGGGGAGTCTCCGATGAGACGAGCGTTTTCCCTGCTCATAGCTCTGGCGATTGCGGCTACCACTCTCTCCGGCTGCGGGAAGCAGGGCACCACGGGCATCACCAAAGAGCAAGCGGCGAGGACTGCCGAAGAGCACCTGCGGCGCTACGGCCATTACCCTCCCGTCGTGGTGCGGGTGGAGGTGGAAGAAGGAGAAGGTGAAGCAAATCGCTACTGGGAGAGGTTCGGCGAGCCACCAATCGAGACACCTCCCAAGCAGCGCTGCTGGATTGTGCGCTTCTACTACCCCGGCCCCTGCGAGGGAAGCCACCTTACCGTCTACGTGGACAAAGAGAGCGGCGAGGTCATCGGCGGCACCCAGACCAGATAGCTTTAACCCCCCGCAGGTTCGGAACCTGCGGGGGTCTAGGGCCCTCAGAACCCCAGCAGCCGTCCGACCTGGTAGATGAGCGTGGAGACGATCCAGCCCAGAGCCGTGAGGTATCCGGCGTTGAAGAGCGCCCACTTGGTGCCGTATTCGCTGCGGAAGGCAGCAACAGCCACCATGCAGGGGATGTAAAGCAGCACGAAGACGTTGAAGGCCACCGCCTGCAAGGGTGTGAAACGCCCTCTTACAGCTGCGATGAGCCCCGTATCCTCCTCTTCCTCCTCCTCGCCCATCAGGTTCACGCCAGGGACGATGCTGATGATGGATTTGACGGTGTCCACGGTGGCGTCCCAGAAGCCGAGCACGATCTCACCCAAGTCCTGGAAGAAGGTCGTCGGTTCCTCTGCTTCTTCCTCCTCACCGCCTGTGGCGTAAATCTGGCCCATGGTGCCAACCACCACCTCCTTGGCCACGAAGCCGGTGACCAGCGACCCGGCGGCCTCCCAGTTCCCGGAACCCATCGGGGCCAGGATGGGGGCGATGGCCGCGCTCGCCTTCCCAAACAGGCTGTCCCTCATGTTCTCCACCCCCCAGGGGATGTTCAGCAGGAACCAGAGGACAATGGAGACGGTCAGGATGATGAAAAACGCCTTGCGGAAGAAGTAAGCACCGCGCTCCCACATGTGGATCAGAATACCCTTGAGGGTGGGCATGCGGTAGGGGGGTAGTTCCATCACGAAGGGCGCCTTCTCCCCGCCGGCGAACACTGTGCTCCTGAAGAGTTTAGCCAGCACGATGGCCCAGAAGATGCCGAACAGGTAGAGGGCGAGGATAAAGATGCCCGGGTTCTGGGGGAAGAAAGCAGCAGCGAACAGGGTGTAGACCGGCAGCCGCGCCCCACAACTCATCAAGGACGCCACCTGGGCAGTCACGATCCTGTCCTTCCACTCCCTCATCGTCCGTGTGGCGTAGATGGCCGGCACGGTGCAGCCGAAGCCGATGATCATGGGCAAGAAGGACTTGCCGTGCAGGCCCAGGGCTTTCATCAAGCGATCCATCACGAAGGCAATGCGAGCCATGTAGCCGGAGTCCTCCAATATGGCCAGACAAAAGTAGAGGAAAAAGAGGAGTGGGATGAAAACCATCACGCCACCCAGGCCGGCGATGATGCCATCTGTCCACAAAGACTCGACCCAGGTGCCACCCAGGCCGATGAAGTCGAGAATGGCTGTCCCCCAGCGACAGATAGGCCCGCCAAGCACCCCATCTAACCAGTCGGAGTAGGGAGCGGAGCAGGCGACGAACTGGAAGACGAGCCACATGGCGACCAAAAAGATGGGGATGCCCAGCACCCGGTTGGTGACGATCTTGTCAATCTTGTCCGAGGTGGTCAGCCGTTCCTCAGCCGGGCGGCGCACCACCTTTCGCACCAGGCCGCTGATGAAACCGTAGCGACGGTCGGCGATGATGGTCTCGGCGTCGTCACCGTAGACGCCGCGCAGGTGGTCCACGCTCCTGCGGGCCTGGGCAAGGACCGTCCCCCCTCCTGTTACTGAGGTCTCCAATTGAGAGACGATCTCACTATCCTCCTCCAGCAGCTTCAGGGCCAGCCAGCGCGAGGGGTAGCGGGCGGTAAGCGCCGGCACCTTCTCGATAGCCTCCTGCAAACGGGCGATCTCCTCCTCGACCTCACGTCCATAATCCACGAGGGAAACGCCCCTGGTGTAAGCCAGTTCATGTGTTGCCATGATACATCCTCCTTCGGGATTTGGTCATTTGTCATTGGTCATTCAGCGCCTGCTACCCGGATGACCGCTTGCAGTAACTCGTTTATTCCCTTGCCCTTATTGGCGACCGTGGGCACCACCGGCGTGCCATTCAGCCCCTGGGACAGCATCTCCTTGTCAATGCGCAGGCCCCGCGAATCGGCGATGTCGCTCATGTTGAGGGCAATGACCAGCGGAGCGCCCAGTTCCAGGATCTGGACAGCCAGGTAGAGGTTGCGCTCCAGGTTGGCAGCGTCCACCACGTCAATCACTACGTCGGGCTTTTCTTCGATGATGTAGTCACGGGCGATGACTTCTTCCAGGGAATAGGCCGTCAGGCTGTAGGTGCCGGGCAGGTCCACGACCTGGATTTCGTAACCATCGCGCTTGCAGATGCCCTCCTTCTTCTCGACCGTTTTGCCCGGCCAGTTGCCCACGTGCTGGCGGGCTCCGGTGAGGGCGTTGAACACGGTGCTCTTGCCGGAGTTGGGATTGCCGGCCAACGCTATCGTAAATTTCTTAGCCATTTTTTCCTCCATATCCGTTTTTACGCTTCACGCTTCACGTTTCACGCTTACAAAGCCAGTGGTTCGACTTCGATCTTATGCGCCATACCACGGCCCAGCGCCAGCCGTGCGTCGTCCTTGAAAGCCACGATGAGCGGCCCCCAGGCATCTGCCTGCACCACCCGCAAGATCGTGCCCGGCGTCAGGCCCAGGTCCGCCAGGCGCTTGCGGATGCGCTGCCCTCCGTGGATGGCGACCAGTTTAACATCCTCGCCAGGAGGAGCCATAGTAAGAGGCATCATATACACTCCTTCCCTCTAGACCTCAACCTGTACTTGCTGGGCCTCGCTTTTGCGCAGCGAGAGATGGTAGCCCTTGATCAGGACCTCAACGGGATCGCCCAGGGGTGCCACGCGCACGACCTCGATCTCGGCCCCTTTCACCACGCCCATGTCGAGGATGCGGCGGCGCACTGGCCCCTGGCCTCCCACCTTGACGATAGTTGCCCGTTCACCGGGCTTGAGTTGATTCAACGTTTTGACAGACATCGGTTCGCCTCCTTCCTGATTAACGATCTCCCTATGGGCACATAGCCCACTGTGTCTGTTTTTTTGCTCCTTGCATCATCTCCTTCTTAAGCCCTTCCCTCTTCTTGCTACTGCAAACTATTTGCAAAAACGAAGAATAAAAAAATAACATGTTCACCTATTTCCCCGCCTCTCCTGGCTCCCCTCCCCT
>JAGGZG010000370.1 GCA_021162125.1 Anaerolineae bacterium | reverse complement strand
GTAAGTATTCACCCCCTTGGCCAGGGCACCGTTACTTTTGATGGCTTCCTCGAAGCCCAGGTTGGCCAGCTTGAGAGCATAAGGTAGTGTGGCGTTGGACAGGGCATAAGTCGAGGTGCGCGGCACAGCGCCGGGGATATTGGGCACTCCGTAGTGAAGCACACCGTTCACCAGGTAGATTGGTTCACTATGCGAAGTAACGTGGATGGTCTCCACACATCCTCCTTGATCAATGGCTACATCCACGATCACACTGCCGGGTTTCATCGTCTCCACCATTGCGCGCGTCACCAGGCACGGGGCTTTGGCCCCTGGGAGCAACACGGCTCCGATTAACACGTCGGCGCGGCGCACAGCCTCAGCGATATTGTGCGGATTGGAAGCCAGGGTAATTAGATTGCCATGCAGGATTTCACTCAGGTAGCGCAGGCGGTCGGCGTTGATGTCAATAATCATCACGCTGGCCCCCATTCCCAGGGCTACCATCGCCGCATTGGTGCCCACCGTCCCCCCGCCGATAATCACCACATCGGCAGGAGGCACTCCAGGAACGCCACCCAATAGCTTCCCACGCCCACCGCTGATTTTCTCCAGATAGTGCGCAGCTATCTGGACAGCCATTCTGCCGGCCACCTCGCTCATTGGGGTCAGCAGGGGAAGTGAGCCATTAGGAAGCTGAACTGTCTCGTAGCCGATGCCGGTGACCTTGCGTTCCAGGAGCACGTGGGTCACTTCCTGTTCAGCGGCAAGGTGCAGGAAAGTGAAAAGTATTTGCCCCTCGCGCAATAGTTCATACTCGGGGGGCAGCGGCTCCTTAACCTTGATGATCATGTCCGCCCGGGCGAAGACCTCGGCCGGCGTGCCGACGATCTCCGCCCCACTGTGAGCGTACTCTTCATCGAGAAAGCCGCTACCCTCGCCAGCCTGGGTCTCGACCAGCAGGCAATGACCAGCCTGCACCAGGGTCTTCACCGCACCAGGCGTGGTGGAAACACGGTACTCATTGTCCTTGATCTCTTTTGGGATGCCGATAATCATCGTTGATCCTCCTCACTGATGTAAATACCCCGTGTGTTTCCACGGGGCTGGCTAAGATTACCCACCGCCGTGGTGGTTTATTCCCAGAAACCAAGCGTCCATCTGTTCGTCATACGTCAGATCAAACACGCCATCCTTTTGCGTGCGCACTCGAAAATGCGGACCTTGCGGCGTGCCCAGGTGCGTTCTACTTCCTGCACCCGGTAGCGATAGCCTCGCCAGGTAAAAGCCCGTGGCCGCTGGGCGTATGTGTGTCCCGAGTAGCACTCGACCCTGATGGTTTCTCTCATCGCCTTACTTTTTGCGTGGTGCGTATTTCGTGTTGCGTGCTACGTTTTACTGTGAGTGGTTTTTACGTAACACGCAGCACGCAACACAGTTTCCGGCAGGTATATCAATAGCAATAACTCTGTTTGCACGTTTTTCATACGCCCTCAGTCTAACCACTATCGTCCACGTGTGAGGAATCGCCCACGTTAAGCACCCGATAGCGACCACGCACTACCGCACGTTCACCGACGAGCGAACGTTCCAGCATAGTGTCCTCGATGCGCGCTCCGCAGTCAATGATGGAATCACGAACGATGGAGTTGCGCACCTCGCAGTCATCGGCGATGGTAGCGTAGGGGCCAATGACCGATTGCACCACTCGCGCCGTGGGCGCGATGTAGACCGGCGGCACGATCGCCGATCGTTCGGCGCGCACCGAGGCGCTGTTGTCGTGGCCGTTCTCCAACAGGTAGCGGTTAGTGTGCAACACTGTCTCCGGCTTGCCGCAGTCCTCCCACACGTCCACAACTTCGACTCTGAAATGCGCTCCCTGGTCAATCATGAGCTGGAAAGCGTCGGCCAGGTAGAACTCGCCTTTGGTCTGGATGTTGCGTTCCATGAGCTCCTGAACAGCCCGCAGCAGCCAACGCCCGTCCTTGACCCAGTACAGGCCGATGACCGCCAGCCGGTGGTCGAAGCCGTCAGGCTTCTCGATGAAACGGGTGATGCGCTCCCCCTCCAGCACTACCACTCCGAAGCGACGGGGGTCCTCCACCTCTTTGGCGTAGATCACTGCGTCGGCCTGCTCGTGATCCAGGGGGGCCAGGTCGGCCTCGAACAGGGTGTCCACGAAGAGGATGAGCAGCGGGCCATCCATGTACGGCGCAGCCAGGGAGATGGCGTGGGCCTGCCCCAGAAGCTCTTTCTGTTCCACGTAGTGGGTGCTGGGGAAGGCGTAGTTGGCCTCCACGTAAGCCTCGATCTGGTCGCCCAGCCAGCCGGTGATGAAAATGACCTCCTCCACGGACAGGCCAGCAAACTTGTCGAGGATGTGCCCCAGGACGGGTTTGCCGGCCACGTTGAGCAGCGGCTTGGGCTTGGTGTAGGTGTGCGGTCGCAGTCGCGTGCCGAATCCCGCCAGGGGGATGATGACTTTCATGCAAGCTTCCTCCCTTTACGCGAGGCGAGATGCCATCTCGCCCTACAGGTTGCCCATCGTCAAAGCCATGATCGCTTTCTGCACGTGCAGGCGGTTCTCGGCCACGTCGTAGATGCAGGAGCGGGGACCGGATGCCACCTCGTCAGTGACTTCGTGGCCGCGATCAACGGGCATGGGGTGAGTGAAAATGGCGTTGTCGGTGAGAGCCATCTTCTCCGCGTCGCAGATCCACTGGGGATAGCGAAGTGCTTTCTCGATTTCCTGCTGCTTCAGGAACTCGCCGTCCTTGTACGCTTCGGGGCTCATCCAGTGGCGGGAGTAGACTATGTGCGCGCCGTCGTACCCAGCCACCGGATCGTGAACGACTTCAAAGGTACGCCCATTCTCAGCGCAGTTTTCCTGCGTCCAGGCGATGACCTGCGGATCCAGGTCGAAGCCCTCCGGATGCGCCAGGGTGACGTCCATCCCGAAGCGCGAGCCGATGAGCAGCGCTTCCTGCACGCTACACCACGAGCGGGCCAGCGCGCCGTGTCCCCAAGTGACCAATAGTTTCTTTCCGTGGAGCACAGCCGGGTCGGCAGGGTGGCCGGGGCCCTTGCCGTACCACTCGGCCCAGCCCATCACGTCGGCCAGGCCCTGGCAGGGGTGATATTTGTCGTGGGCCATGGAGATGACCGGAATGGTGCACCAGCGCGCGTACTCGCGGATGAGCTCCTCGCCTGCACCGTAGTAGGGTACTTTGTCCTCCAGGATGCGAATGCCCAGGCCGTGCGCGTAGCGGCTCATCACCTGGGCAGCATCCTCCACGGTTTCACCGGCAGTCTTGGCCGTCTTCAAGCGCATGGACTTGGGTTCCAGGAACTGGGCATGGCCGCCTAGCTCGGTCGCCGCGCACTCGAAGCTCTGCCGGGTGCGCACTGAGGGGTTGTAGAAGAACATGAGGAAGGTTTTGTGTTCCAAGATGCTGGTCCAATCCGGCGAGAAACGATCTCGCTTCATCTTGGCCGCCAGGTCCAACACCTCCACCAGTTCCTCCACTCCCCAGTCCTGGGTGCAGATAAGATGTTTTCCGTAGAGATCCACTTTTCAATACCTCCGGTTTCTATTGTTACGTGTTGCGTGTTACGTGTTGCGTGTTGCGTGTTCCTACTTCGCCAGTCCTTCGCCAAATTGTAGCAGCGCCTCAACCTCACCCGGGCTGCGGCCCTCGGCGTACACGCGCAGGACGGGTTCTGTGCCCGAGGGACGGATGAGCAGCCAGCTTTCATCAGCCAGCCAGTATTTCACCCCGTCCAGGGCATCCACTTTGACCACGGACTGTCCGGCGATTTGGGCAGGCGCTTCGTCCATCAGACGCGCCGCCATCACTTTTTTGTCCACCGGATGCCGCAGCCGGATGTCGCGTCGGGCGTAACAGGCCGGGCCGTACTGGGCTTGAAGGTCAGCGACCAGTTCGTGCAGAGGCGCGCCGGCCGCAGAGATGATCTCCACCAAGAGCAGAGCCATCAGGATACCGTCACCCTCTGGGATGTGTCCCTTGATGCTCATCCCACCGCTCTCCTCGCCGCCGATGAGCACGTCGCCGGCAATCATGTAATCGGCGATGTGGTTGAAACCGACGGGTGTCTCGTACAAGGGCAGGTCGTACTGGAGGGCAAGGCGATGCACCATCTGGGTGGTAGACACGGTCTTGACCACCGCCCCACGCCAGCCCCGCTGTTCCACCAGGTAGCGCAGGGCCAGGGCAAAGATGTGGTGCGGGTCCACGAACTGGCCCCGGCTGTCCATGGCCCCGATGCGGTCAGCGTCGCCGTCGGTGGCCAGGCCAACGTCAGCGTGAGTGTTCTGGATGGCAGCCGAGAGAGCTTGCAAGTAGCAGGCAATGGGCTCCGGGTGGATGCCGCCGAAGCCGGGGTTCATCTCCCCACGGATCTCCTGCACACGGCAGCGGGTGCGGGCCAGCATTTCCTTGATGCACCCCCGCCCAGAGCCGTACATCGGGTCGGCGACCACGCGCAACTCGCCGTTGGAGATGACGTCCAGGTCAACGAGGGTACCCAGGTGTTCGTAGTAAGCCCAGGCCGGATCGAAACGGCGAATCAGGTCATGTCTGATGGCCGCCTGGTAATCCTCCAGGTTGGGGCCTCTCGCCTGGAGTTGGTTCGCCTCCAGGATGCGTTCCACGCGACGACCGACCTCCGGCGGGGCAGCGCCGCCATAACTGGCCTTGAGCTTGAGGCCGTTGTAACGCGGTGGATTGTGGCTGGCGGTGATCATCACCCCGGCCACAGCTCCCTTATGCCGGACGGTGTAAGAGATGGCCGGTGTGGGAGTGTCAGCGCGGGACAGCCAGGCGATGATCCCGTTGCCAGCCATGACACGGGCCACCTCGGTGGCGTAGCGGTCGGAGAGGAAGCGGGTGTCGAAGCCGATCACCACCTCTGGCTGAACCCCGCTGTCGGTGGTTTCTTCTAGTACGTAGTCGGCGATGGCCTGGGCCACCAAGCGCAGGTTAGCGAAAGTGAAGGTGTCGCTGATGACGGCCCTCCAGCCGTCGGTGCCGAAACGGATGGTCATTGGTTCACCTCACGGATGGTCTTTTGGGGGGAACACCCCCCAATCCCCCCGGCCTCGCCGGGCTCGGCGACGGCCCTCCAGCCGTCGGTGCCGAAGCGAATAGTCATTGGTTCACCTCACGAGAAGCTGGCGAAGCCGGTATCGTAAAGCTCGCGCAACATGCGGGCCGTCTTGCGCGCCGTGCGCGGGTAGATGAAGGGTGGAAGGTTGGAATGTTGGAAGGTTGGAAGGTTGGGCACGCCCAACTGACTATCGAGTTCCAGACGCAGGCACAAGCAGGTATCGGCGTCTTTCAAGTGCTCCTTCACTGCTGACAAGGCGCCCATTGGGTTATCCGGTTGCTGCGCCCAGGCCAGGACGCGGTGCAGGGGCTCCAGCAGCCGGCCCCGCGAACCGTGGAATTTGGGCAGGATTTTCATCAGCACCGCCGTGTCGAAGACGTCGTCCAGATCGCCGAAGCCGTCGAACCAGGGGGCGGACTCAGCATTGGCGCAGAAAGCGGCGATCTCGTCAAAGACGCGATAGGCGAAATGCAGGTCGTAGGGACGCAGGTGTTCGCTGAGATTTTGCAGGTGAGCGCGGTACTGCGGGTGGGCGGCGACGAACTCGCCCACGGTGTCCTTGTCCACCACAGCGAAACGGCCCTGGCGGGTGAAAGCTCTGCCCAGCGCTTCCCGCTGTGCCCCGCTGAGCTGCGGGCTGTCGAGGCCGGACTGAGACGGGTAATCGCTGAAGTCGGCCTCGGTAAGCTCGATGGTGAAGGCCCGGTCCAGGACTTTGGGGCTGAAAGCGTGGGTGGTCTCGTCCACGTTGACCGTGCCCACGAAATAGAGGTTGGGCGGCAGGCGCAGGGTGGACGGGATGGAACGACCATCGGCGTCCACGATGGGCCGGCGAAAAGCGTGCAGGGTGATGGCCTCGCGGGTAGTGCCATCGTCGTTGCGTCCCGATTCCAGCACGCTGAGGAAATCGGCAAAGTAGTATTCGACGCGGGCCAGGTTCATCTCGTCCAGAATGACGAAGTGGGGCAGGGCATCAGTGCCGTGCTCGTCGTAATGGGTCTTGGCCCGCAGAATGAAGCGCAGGAATTCGGTGGACTCGAATTGCTCGGTGAGTGGATTGTAGTAGCCGAGCAGGCTTTTGCTGTCGCGCCAGTCGGGGCGGACGGGGACGAAGAGGTAGTTGGGTGTATGGGTGGATGGGTGGATGGGTGGTTGGGTGGTAGTTTTCGGCTCCTCGGCTATCTCGCTTTCGGAGTGGGGCATCAGTGCCGCGAAGTGTTGGGCCAGCCTGGTCTTGCCGGTTCCGGAGATACCGCTGAGGATGACGAAGCCTTTGGTTTGCAGGGCAGTGGCGAAGGTGGCCAGTTGGTGGGGGGTGAAGTGCAGGCCACGGGCAGCAAAGTGGACTCGAAGTTCATCTATCCCTCTGCCCTCGTCAATTCGCAGTGCCTTTAGTGCCTTTCCTATTTTGTTGACTACACTCTCCCACTCAGACTTCTCCTTTGGGTCTAGAATGTCACGAATTTTGATCTGGTGTGCTTCAAAAGCTCTTTGTAAAAGAGCCTTGGCCGTATCATCTGAGACATAGCGAAAACCCTGCCCCCACTGCTTAATTTCTTTCAACGCTACCAAATCAGGATCGAAAAAGGTCGATTTAGTCGGTTCAGCAACCAAGATACAGCGCTTCCTATTCTCGTCGTGTCGCAACTCCTTCAGCGTATAGAATCCAACGTAATAGAGATTGTCACCTTTTCGAGGATTGTGGGAGAGAAGAAACACCAAAGACCTACCTTCTTCCAGTCTCCGAGGCTCTTTGGCACTGTGAGTACGTACCCACCACTCACTGAAAGCCGCATGTTCATCACCACAGTAGAAGCTGTCTGAAGTACAAATCCCTTTCCTTTGCTTTTGTGTCTTTATGCTCTCAAACTTCTCGCAGGCGGTATTGTTAAGAGGATCCGCACACACGCCGCCAAACCATCCATCGGGCCGCCAAGCGATACCGGTCTC
>JAGGZG010000399.1 GCA_021162125.1 Anaerolineae bacterium | reverse complement strand
GGGTTGTATGGCCCCCCTTCGGATCAACGGCTATGGAGAGTTGGAAAGGTGGGAACATCGTCTTCCTGGCCTTTTCCGCCATTTTCTCAACCGCATCGAGGTCGCCCCCACCGAAGAAGAGAGTGGTATATTTCGCCCCCTTAGGTCCTCGAGGAAACATCGCGTCCTGCACCAGCGGCTTCACCTCCGCCATTTCCACCCCGCTGAAAGGCAGCACAATGTCGAACCCCACATCGTACGCGAACAGGATATCGAATGGACTTGGTCGTTTGTCCATATCAAAGTAAATGAGTATGTTTTTCATCTTTCCCCCTTATTTTGATTTTGGAGCATTGGTCTTCGTTTGGATAACTCTGCTCGGCTTGGATTGCCAAATCCAAGCCATAACCACTGGATTTGGCGATCCCGCGAGAGCAAATTGAAACCAGTGGCCGAAGCGAAGAGCAAGGCCCAGATTGATAACGCGCCTTAGCCCTGATTTCACCCCCCTTCTGGTCGGGACACCGCCAACTCTGGCAAGGACAGATTTACCCGTTGCCTGGCCAGCATGGACAAGCGTCCCCAATAATCGGCACGACGGAGTTCTGGCATGATCAGCATAGTCCAATGCGAGGTAAAGAGCAATGCACCGCCGCCTGGAGTTATACGGTTTAACAAATGGTTCAGGCTGCAAGCGACCCGCTTACCGAAGGGGATACGTGGCAAGGGGCATCAGTCACGTAAGAGGTCGTACTAATGTACGCAACGCAGCTGTCACGGGTGGGTGTATGTAGAGGTAATAAGCAACCCACCTGTGATGCCGAAAGACTCCCCCCGGCCCGTCGGAAAGCCCACTTTCCTGAGACGCAAAAAGCCGAACCGCAAAAATTCCGGCAGCTCGGCTGTGTTCACGTGACGACCTTCTTCGGACAATCACAGCGTTGCGGTCCCATGTTTGCATGGGTAGCCGTTTCGCTCTTGGGTTACTGATTATAATATACCACACTAAACTCAGTTTGTCAAGACCGAGAGGCTTCTAAAACTCCTAACTCCTGAAAATTTTAAGGTTTCGCGGCGGCTCCCTCACCCTTCCTTCCCCCCGTTTCGCAAGGGAGAGAAGGGGTGGCAATCGCTGCCACCAACCGGTGCAGGCTGCCAACCAGCATAGTGCGGATGCGCTCTGCTCCCTCGTGACCGATACGGTGGCCGCTCACCTCCAGAGTAACGCAACCATCGAAGCCCTCCGCCGCCAGAGGCCGCAGCCAGGAACGGTAAGGCACCCGTCCGTAGATGAGCGGGTAGTGATCCATCCCTGCCGCGTTTATGTCGTGCACGTGGACGTGGGTAACGTGCCGCAGGAACGCTCTATTTGGTGGCCTCGTGGCTCCCAACAACACATCGTGGCCCAGGTCCCAGCAGATGCCGACGTCGGGTGTCCCCACTGCCTCGACGATGTCTACCAGGTCTCGATGGCTGGTCCCGATTTTGACCAGGGGGGGGTGACGGGGAAGATTCTCCACGGCGACGTGCAGTCCTGCATTCTGTGAGAGCAGCCATTCCATAAATGCAATCGTATCCTGAAGGAGTTGCGCATGTGAGCGGTTGGCGGCTCGTGCTCCGTGTACTACCAGTGCGGTCGGACCATCATTCTGGACAGCGAAACGCTTCGCCAGGGCGATAGCTGGCCGGTACAGTGCCTCAACCTCCTCGCGCATGTCGCCGCTGAACCCGGCCACGTTGTACGGGTCCATGTAGGGCGCGTGAAAGTGACAGCGCAAACCCATACGCTGGCACTCGGCAATGAGTGGAGGAAATGCCTCCCAGTCCGGGTCAGCGGGGTGCAACGTGAACTCCACGGCGCTCAGTCCCGCCTCCTGCAAAGGACGCAAAAAGGCTTCCGCTGAACCTGTTTGCGAAAGCCACCTCGGGTGAAAACTGAATCCCAGTTGTGGACTTCCCGTCATTTATGTCTACCTTTTCCCTATAGAAACGCCGGTCTGATAATGCACTTTTGGCTCTCCAAGACGTGAAACGTAAAACGTGACCCTCACGCATCGCGTTTTACGTTTTCACGCCTTCACGTTTTCACGTCAAATGCACTCGGTATACTAAGTCCGTGGCCACCTGCTCCAAACCCAGGTGGTTAACTTCCTCAACCTGGCGGAGCAGATCTCCGTCTATGGCTCCGATGCCCCGCAGCGCACCACACACTGCCCCAGCGATGGCTCCGATGGTATCGGTGTCGCCGCCGATGTTGGCCGCGTAGATGGCCGCCCGCATCGGGTCGCCCTCTGCTAGTTCCACCAGGCCGAATGCGGTGGGTATGCTCTCGGCGACCGTCATGTCCACGCCCACGTAATCGTACAGTGCTCGCAACGCTGCTCGTTCGTCCGCGGCCTCGCGTACCAATCGCCGCGCCAGTTCAATGCGCCGCTCGATGGGCGCGGTCCAGACCCAAACACCGTGCTCCCGGCCCCGGACCGCCCCGGCCATGGCCCGCTCCAACACACTCTCCACCGTCGCATCCGCCTGCATGGCCTCGGCGACGGCCCAAGCCACAGCCGCCGCAGCGGAGATGGCCGCCCGCGTGCCGTGGGTGGGCAACGCCGCCTCGATTACGTCCCGCAGCGCGCCGTCAAAGTCGCCCGGATGGACGATGCCGATGGGCGCAGCCCGCATCGCTGCGCCGTTGGTCTTTCCCGCACGGCCACTCTCCCGTGGGTCGGCCCCGGCACGCAACGCGGCCAGGGCGCGGCGAGTGCTGGGCCCCAGGTAAAGCTCCAGGTGCTCACCCTGTTCATCGGCCCAGCGGAGGATGGCCTGGGCAACAGCCTCGGCGCTCATCACCCCATCGTGGACGTAAACTCCGGCCAGGGCCAGCGCCTGCTCAGTATCATCGGTGACACGACCCCGAGGCAGGGCAGCGTGGGGGTGCCAGGATGGCGCGTTTACCAGACCATCCACCCAGCCGTGGTGCTCCTCTATCTGCTGCGGGGTGAGGAACTCCGTGGCCATGCCCAGGGCATCGCCCAGGGCTAACCCGGCCAGACAGCCATAGGCTTTCTCGAATAAAAGGCTCACGCTCTACTCCCCGGCCCGGTGGCGGGCCAACACTGCCTGGGCAGTCGCCTCGTCGGTGATCAACACATTGAGGTAGCCGCCTCGCAACGCGCCCAAAATAGCAGGCACTTTCTCCTCGCCACCAGCCACGCCAATCACCCCGTCCAGAGCGCGAAGTTGCTCCAGGGAGATGCCTACCACCCCCTCCTCCACACCACAAGGCTCACCCTTTTGATCGAAGAAACGACCGCACAAATCACCAACCGCGCCGGCTGCTTCTAACTGCTGTAGTGCAGGCTCGTCAATGTAGTCGGCGAAGAACATGGACGATTGACGCTGAAACTCGAAATGCCCGACGCCCACCAGTGCCCAGTCCAACGTGGGCCAGGTTCGCAGAACGAGCTGTACATCGTCCAGGCGGATCAGCGACTCACGGGCTACTCGTTCGCCCACGAAAGCCGGGGCGTAGAGCGCTTGCCACGTGCCCCCGAAGGCTTCAGCCAATTCCCTGGCCAGCTCGTTGACCTGAAATGAGGGAGCGACCTGCCCCATCCCCCCAATAAGGGGAATCACTTGAATTCTGGCTTCACGCCTGACGTCCAGCGAAGTCACCACAGAGTGAAGGGTACGTCCCCAGCCAACCCCAACCCGCTGTCCATCGGTCAGGGTGTGGGCCAGAAACTCGGCAGCGGCAAAGCCGATGCGTCGGCGCAGGGTCTCGCCCTCAGTCTTGGCACAGGCTGTAACCACCGCCTGGCGAAGGTCAAAGACTGCCGCGAGCTCCCTTTCCAGCGCGGAATGTTCGGCGAAGGGGTCGAGGATGGTGATCTGTACGATCCCCTCTTCGCGCGCCTGCCTCAGCAGACGGGAAACCTTGGGGCGGGAGACTCCTAACTCGCGAGCCACCTGCTGCTGAGTCAGGCCATCTTCGTAGTAAAGACGCGCGGCCCGCAAGATCAGGTTCAATTCCTCACGATGTGACATTGGCTTTGCCATCCTGGTTGTGTGAAGATTCATTGAGCCGTGAAACGTGTTGCGTG
>JAGGZG010000264.1 GCA_021162125.1 Anaerolineae bacterium | reverse complement strand
GCCAAGTCCGCGCTCTCTAGCGCGGAAGGAGGTGGAACGGCGTTAGAGAACGCCTCCTCCTCGTAAATTGAATTGTGCCGCATCTTACAGGAACTTGTGAAAAGTTAGTGCCATTGAGCTAAAGCTGCCTGTCCACCTGCGTGGACAGGCGCGTCCACGCGGGTGGACGTTCGGCTGTAAGCCCTCTAGAGGCGATTTCAATCGCTAACAGAAGTAGCCTGAGCAGTTAAAAGAAACTGCGGTGGCTTACGGGGCCATGACAAGCCGATCTCGAAGAGCCAGTTATCCTGGAGAAAGAAGGCAAGCCGATGGCGGTTATCCTCTCTTTCGAGGAGTATCGGCGGTTACAAGACCTGGCAAAGCGTGAGCAGGCGGAAACACGGGCCAAATGGCGGGAACGGTTCGAACGGCTGTTGGCAGAAGTTCATCGTCGCACGTCTCAGTTTTCGTCTGAAGAAATTGAGGCGGAAATTACGGCAGCGAGCTTGGGTGCAAAAACCGCCTGTTTTGAGGCGATCACTCTATCAGATCCATCGTCATCAGACGGCCTATAGAAAAAAGTGTCAACCTATTGTGAACCATCCTGGACATCGTCGCAGTAATTGATACTATGCTCAGCGCAATTTGGTACAGTGAAAACAGAACCAGGCCCAATGTGTGGGGGACATCTCGGAGACCGAAGCTGACGAGCTGGTGTGCAAGGCCCGTGTCTTTTCTCGGCGTGTTCACGAGTGGCTATGCACTACACATCCTGATCTGATCCCTGGATAAGCAGGGCTGAAAATATGAACCTGCACGGCAAGCGTGTCCTCGTCACCGGTATCACCGGCTTCATCGGTTCGCACCTGGCGGAGCGATTGGTGGCCGAGGGAGCCAAAGTGTCGGCCATCGGCCGGCGACCGGTGAAAGACCTGTGGAAGCTCAACGAGGCCCGATACGAGGTTAATTACTACCAGGAGCGGTACTGGAACCGCGAGAACCTGAAGCGTATCCTGCGCTCCGCCCGTCCAGAGATCATTTACCACCTGGCTGCTACTGGGGTGACCGAACCATACCTCGACGCTGAGGAAGCTGTGGGATTTAACGTCGGGGCGACGCTGGCCCTGTTGCAGCCACTGCCGAAGTGGGAATACGAGCGCTTCGTCTACGTCGGCACTTGCTACGAGTATGGTCACACCCCACCGCCCATCCGTGAGGACTCGCCGCTCGATCCAGTCAACGTCTACGCCGCATCAAAAGCCGCTGCCTCGCTCTTTTGCCGAATGTACCACAGAAGTTACGGCTGGCCTATCACCATCGTACGCTCCTTTGCGGCTTATGGCCCCCGGCAGAGTCGGAGGGCGCTTATCCCGCAGGTGATTTTGCACGCGCTGCGCGGTCAGGATTTCGAGATGACCCCTGGCGAGCAGGGACGCGACTGGGTCTACGTGGATGACGTGGTGGAGGGCATCGTCCGTGCTTCTTGCGTGGATGGAACTGTCGGCCAGACGATAAACCTGTGCACAGGCGAGGAGCACACCGTCCGAGAGGTAGTGGGCAAGGTACTGGAGCTAATGGGCAATCCGGTGCGGGCCGTGGTTGGGACGCGACCCTATCGCCCAGGGGAAGTGTGGCACCTGGTGGGCGATAATTCGCGGGCGAAGAACTTGTTGGATTGGCAGCCGCAGGTGGGACTGGAGGAGGGCCTGCGGAAAACCATCGAGTGGTATACAGCCGCGTTCAACGCCGGGGTTCCTGTTTGAAAGGGGTGGTGCAGACGCACTGCGGGATTGGCGTCAGAGGGTGTCCGAAAATTCACCGCAAAAGCACCAAGACACCAGGAAGTGAATGTCACTTTGTGCCCTTGTGTCTTGGTGGTTTGTTTCGGACACGCTCTCGGAGAACTGGATGGAGCCTATGATTGATGATGCACAACGCTTGCGTGATGAGATTTTCGCCAAAGTCGCCAAGTTCTATAAGATAGCCCACCGACCGCAGCCTTTCGTGCCGGGTGAGACGCGGGTACACTACGCCGGGCGGGTGTACGATGAGCGCGATCTCATCGCCATGACCGACGCCGTGCTTGATTTCTGGCTCACCCTGGGCCGCTACGCGGACGAGTTCGAGCGCAAGCTATCCGAGTTCCTGGGTGTATCTGAGGTGGTGCTGGTCAATTCCGGCTCCTCGGCCAACCTGGTGGCCGTCACCGCGCTGTGCTCGCCGGAACTGGAGAATCCACTGCGACCTGGCGACGAGGTCATCACTCCGGCCGTGACTTTCCCCACCACCGTCGCGCCGCTGGTGCAGAATAAACTCATCCCCGTGTTCGTGGACTGCGACCTGGGCACGTACAACATGAACCTGGCGGCCACGGAGGCGGCCATCTCCGGGCGGACGCGGGCCATCCTGGTGTTACACAACCTGGGCAACCCGTGCGACATGGACGTGATATTGCGTCTGGCCGAAGAGCACCACCTCTACATCATCGAGGATACCTGCGACGCGCTGGGGTCACGGTTCCGCGGGCGACCGGTGGGCAGCTTCGGGCACCTGGGCACGCTCAGTTTTTACCCCGCGCACCACATCACTACCGGCGAGGGTGGCGCGGTAGTCACCAGCGACAAACGATTGGCGCGCATCGCCCGGTCCATCCGCGATTGGGGCCGGGCCTGCTGGTGCACGCACAAAACAACCGGGCCCAATGGAGCCTGTGGACGGCGTTTCGAGTATCAGATACCCGGCATGCCCGGCACCTACGATCACAAGTACATCTACTCGCACATCGGGTACAACTTGCAGCCCACGGACATCCAGGCCGCGCTCGGTGCGGCGCAGATGGACAAGCTGCCCGAATTCATCGCCGCTCGCCAGCGCAATTTCCGCCGCTTGTTCGAGGGACTGGCCCGCTATCAGGAGTTCCTTATCCTGCCGCAGTGGGACTCCCGCGCCGACGTATCGTGGTTCGCCCTGCCCATCACCGTGCGTGACAACCCGCGCTTCACGCGCAACGACCTGACGCGCTGGCTGGAGCAGGCTAACATCGAGACCAGGCTGCTGTTTGCGGGCAACATCCTCAAACAGCCGGGCTACGTGAACATCCCGCACCGCGTCGCTGGCGAGCTCATTAATTCCAACCTGGTGATGCGCGGCTCGTTCTTCATTGGAGTATATCCGGGACTGGACGACGAGCGGATTGACTATATACTGGAGACCTTTGACGCTTTCTTCGCACAGTGTTGAACGAGGAGGATTATTGAAACTATCTGTGATTATGGCCGCTTACAACGAGAAGGATACCATCCTTCCTGCCCTGGAACGAGTGCGGGCCGCGGACATCGGCCCGTGGGAGAAAGAAATCATCATCGTGGACAACTGTTCCACCGATGGCACACGCGAGATATTGCAAGGTCTGGAACAGGACGACGGCCTGCGCATCATCTTTCAACCGCGCAACATGGGCAAGGGTACGTCCATTCGTACCGCCATTCCTCATTGCACGGGCGACTACAGTATCATCCAGGACGCCGACCTGGAGTACGACCCCGCCGAATGGCCTCGTCTGCTGGAGAAAGCATTGGCTGAGGACCTGGACGCGGTGTACGGCTCGCGCACACTGGGCGGGCGGGCAGCTTATATCTACACGCAGAACTATTGGGGCGTGCGTTTCCTGACCTGGCTGACCAACCTGCTCTTCGGCACCAACTACACCGACGTGGCCACTGCCTGCAAGATGGTGCGTACTTCGGTGTTGCAATCACTGCGTCTGACCTGCTCCGGCTTCGATCTGGATTTCGAATTGAGCAACAAGCTGGGCAAGAATGGCTATCGCATCGGCGAAGTGCCTATCACCTATCGTCCCCGTTCCGTGGAGGAGGGGAAAAAGATTCGCCCAAAGGATGGCCTGCGTGCCCTGTGGGTGATACTCCGAGATTGGATCCGCAATGATTGACTTATCGTTACATCCGCGCGTAATTGATCCGTCCGGTGATCGTCGGCCTAACGGGGGGTAGATAGTGGCGGAGACTATCCAATCCACTCTGAAACAAATTGTCGAAATTCTGGTGAAGGAATACCAAGCGGGGCTGGCGACGATACCCGAATCATTTTCTTAATTTTCATCAGCGGTTCGGATAGCTGCTGAAGCGGTTACTACGAATCAGTTAACCCAGGGGTTATTCGCGCCAACGGAAAGTCCACAATGAGCATCATCATCACCGGTTCTTTCGCCTTTGATTACATCATGATTTTCCCCGGACACTTCAAAGAGCACATCCTGCCTGACCAGATCGAGAATCTGAGCGTCAGTTTTCTGGTGGACGAGATGCGCAAGGTGCGTGGCGGGTGCGCGCCCAATATCGCCTACACCTTAGCCCTGCTCGGCGAACGTCCACGGTTGATGGCTACAGCGGGATGTGATGCTGGCGAGTACCGCGATTGGCTGGAGAAGCATGGGGTGGATACCTCGCTGCTGCGTATCTACGATGATTGTTTCACGGCCTCGTTTTTCGTCAGCACTGACCTGGATCAGAACCAGATCGCCTCTTTTTACACCGGGGCTATGGCCCGTGCGCGGGAGCTCTCGTTCCATGACCTGGACGCGGGGGACGTGGAGATCACCATTATCTCGCCCAATGACCCCCAGGCGATGCGCAAATACGCCCGCGAGTGTCGCGAACTGGGCATTCCCTACATCTACGACCCCAGCCAACAGGTGGCCCGCGTCGAGGGAGAGGAGCTGGTTGAGGGGCTGACCGGAGCCAAGATCCTCATCGTCAACGAGTACGAATATGGCATCCTGTGCAAGAAGACGGGCCTCAGTGAGGCGCAGCTCATGGAGCGCGTGCCGACGATTATCGTCACCAAAGGTGAAAAGGGCTCCACGATTGCCACCACCGAGAGCGACGCCGGTGGAGTACAGGTATTCGACATCCCGCCGGCCAAAGTCACGACGACGTTTGACCCCACCGGCGTGGGCGATGCTTACCGTGCTGGCCTGATTAAAGGGCTGGTACGCGGCTATCCGTGGCCTGTGACTGGCCGCGTGGCCAGCGTGGCCGCAGCCTACGTCCTGGAGTCTCCCGGCCCCCAGCCGGAGCCCTATACCCGTGAACAGTTCGTTGCCCGCTATCGCCAGAACTTTGGCGATGCCCCTGAGCTGGCCGATCTTTTAGAAGCCGATAGTCAATAACCGGCATCATGTGGCAAGCACGCAGACTCACCGACAAATCCGAGATTTTAACTTTCCTGGAGAGCGACCGCTGGTACGCAGCTTACGCTATTGGCGATCTGGAACCCAGTTTCTTTGTGCAGTGCCAGTGGTACGGGGCGGAGGCCGACGGCAACCTGCGGGCACTGGCCATGCTGTTCGCCGGTCTGGAGCCCCCCGTCCTGTTCGTCATGGGTGAGGTTCCTGGTCTGAGTGTGATCCTCGGCTCTGTACTGCGTCCATCACAGGTCTACGTCACCTGCCGCCGGGAGCACCTGCCGGCGGTGTGCGCTTTCTACAACCTGGGCACGCCGGAACGCATGTTGCGCATGATCCTGCGTCCCTCCGATTTTCGTCCGGTGCCGGGCAAGGTCACGCGCCTCAGCCCTGCCTATACCAAAGAACTGGAACGGCTGTACAGCCTGGGCAAGGGGAATGCCTTTAGCCCGTACCAGGTGGCGCAGGGGGTGTTCTATGGCGTTGAGAAGAAGGGGCGGCTAGTAGCTACGGCCGGCACTCACCTGGTGGCTCCCACTTACGGCATCGCTGCCGTGGGCAACGTGTTCACCGATCCCGCCCATCGCAAACGGGGGTACGGGACGATCTGTACCAGCGCTGTGGTAGAGGAGTTACTGGCCCGCCGGTTGGACGTGGTGCTCAACGTGAGCGCAACCAACACCACCGCCATTCATATCTACCAGCGATTGGGCTTTGGCACGTATTGCCAGTTCATCGAGGTGGTGGGCGTGCGACGGGGCAGTCATCGTGTGGAGATCTGACTATCCCACTATCAGTACTTGAGAAAAGTCGGTGCTGCTGCTGCGTCGCCTGGGCGTGAACGTCCAGGCTGAGCAGGCGAAGGGTGCTTCAGCACCTTTCGCCAATGTGGACGGCGGCTCCGAGGCCACCACAGCCTGCTTCAGCAGGCTTCTGCTGCTGAGCCTGGCGCTTCAGCGCCGGGCGGGGGGCTTTTTCTCAGCGTCCTCTGCGCCTTTGCGGTGATTCCCAAAGAGAATGTAAAAAGTGCAAAACTACTGAGTAATGTCAAAGGAGTAGACGAGTGAATAACAATGACTTCGACGTTCGCAACCTGGGCCTGGCAGCCAAGGGCCGCCAGCGCATTGAATGGGCAGAGCTGGAGATGCCCGTCCTGCGCCTGATCCGGGAACGTTTCGAGAAAGAGCGACCGCTGCGCGGCATTCGCATCTCAGCTTGCCTGCACGTCACAGCCGAGACGGCCAACTTGATGCGCACCTTGCAGGCCGGTGGCGCCGACGTTCGCCTGTGCGCGTCTAACCCGCTCTCTACGCAGGACGACGTGGCTGCCTCGCTGGTGACCAACTTCGAGACCCCGGTCTTCGCCATCAAAGGTGAGGACAACGAGACCTATTACGAGCACATCAAAGCCGCGCTAGAACATGAGCCGCACATTACTATGGACGACGGCGCAGACCTGGTGAGCACGCTCCATAAAGAGCGCACCGACCTGATCGCGGGCATCATCGGCGGGACGGAGGAAACGACCACCGGCGTGATCCGCCTGCGAGCCATGGCCGCTGATGGCGTGCTGCGCTACCCCATCATCGCCGTTAACGATGCGATGACCAAACACCTCTTCGATAACCGCTATGGCACCGGACAATCCACCATTGACGGCATCATCCGCGCCACCAACGTCCTGCTGGCTGGCAGGAACTTCGTGGTCGGAGGGTACGGGTGGTGTTCGCGGGGGATCGCCATGCGCGCGCGAGGGATGGGCGCTAACGTCATCGTCACCGAGGTAGATCCCCTCCGTGCGTTGGAGGCGGTTATGGATGGTTTCCGGGTGATGCCCATGCTGGAGGCGGCCAAAATCGGCGACATCTTCGTCACTTCCACCGGCGACAAAAACGTGATTGACCGGCATCATTTTGAAGTGATGAAGGACGGGGCCATTTTGGCCAATTCCGGTCACTTCAACGTGGAGATCAACATCCCGGCGCTGGAGGCGATGGCCGTCGAGGTGCGCCGCGTGCGCGAGTTCGTGGACCAGTATCACCTGCCCGACGGACGGCGCATCTCCATCCTGGGTGAGGGCCGGCTGATCAACCTGGCTGCCGCAGAGGGACACCCCGCTTCGGTCATGGACATGTCCTTTGCCAACCAATCCCTGGCCGTGGAGTACCTGGTCAAGCACGGCAAGGAACTGGAGAAGCGAGTGTACCCGGTGCCACGGGACATCGACAAAAAGATTGCCCGTCTGAAGCTGGCGGCGATGGGGGTGGAGATTGACGTTCTCACCCCGGAGCAGGAGGAATATCTGACTTCCTGGGAAGCGGGGACGTAGACTTTGAATAGCCCTTAGACTGCCGAGGGTCACCGATCGAGGCAAGGGGTCTTGGTCGGCGACCCTCGTCCATTACGGGGCCAGTCGATTAACCCGATTGCGGATGTGGTGGTGTCTCGGCTTGATCCGCTTAATCGGCTGGCCATGTCCGTCGGCTGTGCTCAGGGTCAGGGAATGAGGGTAATCGTCGGGCTGGGAGAGGGAGTCATTGCCCTGGTGCCGGCTGCTGGCGTGGCGGTAGGCGTGGGCATCGGCGGATAGGTG
>JAGGZG010000393.1 GCA_021162125.1 Anaerolineae bacterium | reverse complement strand
TAACTCAGGTAATCGCGCAGCTTGCGACTACGGAGGGGATGACGCAGCTTGCGCAGGGCCTTAGCCTCTATCTGGCGGACACGCTCGCGGGTGACGCCCATCTCCCGCCCCACCTCCTCCAGGGTGTGGCTCTGGCCGTCCACCAAACCATAACGCCGTTCCAACACCGCGCGCTCGCGCGCGCTGAGTTGGCTCAGGATACTATGAATTTGCTCTCGCAAAAGCTGCTGGGATGCAGCATCCGCCGGCCCCAGCACGGACTCATCCTCGATGAAATCCCCTAGCAAACTATCCTCTTCGGCACCTACGGGCGTTTCCAGGGACATGGGTTCCTGGGCGACGCGGATAATACGCCGCACCTTGGTGGCCGCGCGGCGCAGACGACGCTTGAGCATAGGGTCGAGGGGTTGACCCGTGGCTTTGGCCGTCTCCACGGCGAGTTTATCCTCCTCGGAAAGCATCCCCATCTCCAGGGCAATCTCCTCTGCTGAAGGCTCGTGGCCCAGCTCCTGCACCAGACGGCGTCGCACGCGAGCAAGGCGGTTGATCGTCTCTACCATGTGCACCGGGATGCGAATGGTGCGAGATTGATCGGCGATGGCCCGGCTGATGGCCTGGCGAATCCACCACGTGGCATAGGTGGAGAACTTGTAGCCCTTGGTATAATCAAATTTATCCACCGCGCGCAGCAGACCAAGATTTCCCTCTTGAATCAGATCGAGGAAAGAAATTCCGCGTCCCATGTAGCGTTTGGCCACACTGACCACCAGGCGCAAGTTGGCACGGATCAAAGCCTCCTTAGCCTCATCAGCCTGCAACAAGACCTGGGCCAACTTATCAGCAACTTCCTCTTCAGTGACCATCTTCTTCAGAAAAGCACGAGCTGAGGGAAGTTTTCGGGTCCTGGCATAGTGATCATGCAAATGGTGCAAGGAGGAATCAGGCATCAAATACAGATTCATATAGGCACCGAAAAGCTGAGTAGCCAGGCGGCGGCCCGCCTCCTCATCGTCATCGTCATTCCCATCAACCTCAGACTGAGTCTCCAGGAGAATGCGCAAATAGGAGCGCTGGGAGTTGCTGAGGCCATTGGAGAGATTCAGGGAGTCCTCGATCATAGCCGACAGATCAAGGGGCTCCGAAAATCTCTTTCGGAATAGGGGTTGCAAGTTCTTCCAATGTTGGGTGAACAGCTTGAAGATTTCCCCCACGAGCTCCATGCCAGTGGGTGGGTGTTTCAGCTTCTGACTCAGCTTCTCCCGCAGATCTCCAACATACCCCCCGGCGGCAACCTGCATTGCCAGCCACATTTCCTCTTCGGGACTTAGCAGGGGCACACGTCCGATCTCCCGCAGGTACATGCGCACGGGATCGTTGGTCAATTCTGCACCGCCCCAATCAGCCGTGGCGTCCAGGTTCTCCTCCTCAATCTCCTCAAGTGCCTGCGCAGATGGTTCTTCCCCATCCTCGTCTTCGACTAAGCCCTCTTCCTGGCCCTCCGCGTCCAGTTCTGTTATCTCGATTCCCAATTCCCCCAGGTGATGGTAGAAGGCATCTATCGCCGTCCCCTCGGACTCAACATCTGGAAACGCGGCCAGGATTTCCTCTTGGGCAAGATGTTTTTGCTCTAATCCTTTAGCAAGCAGTTTGTCCAGCTCTGGATTACGGTTCGACTGCCTGGCCATGGCCGTTCCTCCACCAATCAGTTGGAGCTGCCATCACGCAGCATCTGCCTGTCGCCACAATGTGGACCGGGAGGCCAGAGCCTGGTGGATTCGCCGTAAAGCCAACGTATAAGCACGCATTGTCTCACCATATTCCTCGACTTTGACATCTCCACGGGTCATCGCATCTTCAGATAAGAAGCGTAATTCCTGGATCAAAGCTCGCAGCCGCCGCTGACGCATCCTCAACACACCGACCACCAGGTCAGGCACAGCCTGATCGTCGTCCAGAGGTGGCTCGCCGATGGGCCCTTTCAACAACGCATCGAAGCGGGGCAGAAGAGCCGCTTCGAGCCCATCACGCAGGGCTTTAACGTCCACCGTGCCGGCGTCGCCCCTGGCAATCAGCGCGTCGAAGATGGCCCGGTTCTCGATGTGGGTGAACTCATCCCCCTGGAGCAGGTCTTCCCCCACGTCTGCCAGGGCCTGATTCAGACGGGAGATCAGATAGGGGCGACGCAGCAGCACCGACAGGCAATGCTCCTCCACCCCAAAAGAGATGGGGGCCAGCTCTTCAGCCGCCTCCTCTGGAGTTGCAGCCGTCGGTCGCGCTGAGACCTTCCTGCGCGAGCGGCGGCCGGCAAGGTCGCGCCACAGTATCTCCTCGCTGACCCGGATCAGCCGGGCCAGCTTCTGCACGTAATGAGTCTGCTCCACGCGATCGCCGATCTCGCGGATGATCTCCATAAGCCGACGGCGCGCTTCGGCTTTCCCCTTAGCGGTGGTCAGGTCCAGGTCTGCCGTGACAACCTGGAAGTAGTAGTCCACTACGGGCAGGGCCTGGCTCACCAGTTGCGCCCACCGCTCTGGGCTCTCGCGAATTACGTCGTCGGGGTCCTGGCCCCGTGGCAGAGTGATAATGCTGATGTTAGCGTCCAGGCGACTCTCGTAGCGAATTAGGCCCCGGGGCGTGGGGACGGGCACGATCTCACGGTCCAGAGCCTCACGGGCCACGGCCAGACCGCGCAGGGTGGCCTGATCTCCTGCCGCGTCGGCAACCAGAGCCAGGGCGAAGTTCCTGGTCATCCGCTTGAGGAGCCTGAGCTGCGCCTCGGTCAGAGCGGTGCCCATCGAAGCGACCACGTTGCCGATGCCCGCCTGATGGGCCTGGAGCACGTCCATGTATCCCTCGACGATCACCGCCAGGCCCTGGGCGCGGATGGCTCCCTTGGCCATGTCCAGACCGAAGAGCACGCCGGACTTATTGAACAGGGGGGTCTGCGGGGAGTTCATGTACTTGGGCACGCCTTCCGGATCGAGGGTGCGCGCGCCAAAGCCGATCACCCGACCGCGCACATCGCGGATAGGGATAATCAGCCGCCCGCGAAAGCGGTCATAAGTGCCACTGCCATCCTCCCGCTCGATGACCAGCCCCGCAGCGAGCAGGTCTTTCTGCTGGTAGCCGCGCATCCGCAGATGGTCGCTCAGCGCCTGCCAACTATCCAGCGCGTAACCAAGTTGGAAGCGAGCAATGGTCTCCTGGTTGATCCCCCGCCGGGCCAGGTACTGGCGGGCGAGCGCGCCCTGATCGGCGGTCAACAACAGGTTGTGAAAATACTGAGCTGCGGCGGCATTTATCTCGCGCAGTCGCTGCTTGAGTTGCTCCTCGGCGGTCTTCTTTTCACCAGGGGGTTCCAGGGCAACTCCGGCACGCTGGGCCAGCAGGCGCAGCGCTTCGGGAAAGTCCATGTTCTCACGTTTTTGAATGAAGGCGAAAATATCTCCGCCCGTGGCACAGGCCCCGAAGCAGTGCCAGGTCTGAGTTTCGGGGAAGACGACGAAAGAGGGGGTTTTCTCGCTGTGAAAGGGACAGAGCGCAGTGTAGTTGCGTCCCGATTTACGCAGGGTGACGTACTCGGAAATCAAGTCCACTATATCCACTCTGGCTTTGATTTCGTCCACTACACTCATCTTAATGTCCTACCTGAGCCTGTATGCCTGGCTTCTAAAGAGCACATCGTAAAAGCTCTGCTAATGCCAAAGATTAACCAGCCACTTCTGAAAGAACCCATAAATCGTGGGTGAGAAAATATTGAAAGTCACTTATCTCTTCACGCAACCGCTCGTCGGTGATCATCTCGGGACGCGGATCAACATAGTACACACCATCTAACCTGGTGAGAGCCACTGTATAGCCCAGAAAATGATTGCTTTTGAACGTGGAATTGATGCCAAAAATGCTGTGACCTCGGCGAGCTCGTTGAACATCATGCAAAAAGATGGCAATGACCCGCACTTCTCTACCCAGGAACTGCGTCAAGAGATACTTGTCAAGGAATACTTTGTCTATCCTGTCCTTACTCGTGGTTTTGACGGAACCAACGACCTCAGTCGGGTGTATTAACTCGGTCTCAGAAGCAACGATTGCCTTGTCACGAGAAAAGACCAAATCCAGGTCGTAAGACATTGTATAGCCTGGGTAACCCGGTATCGGCACGGTCACCTTGCGGGATTCGCACTCCAACCCCACCTCTTGTATAATAAGCTTGATCAAACTCTCGAAAAGTTGTCCCACCCGCTTTCGGGACTGATTGGGACTGTCGAACGAATCTCCGATGCTCCCCACACTCTGTTGGATGGTGTAGACGACCTTGTTAATTTCCCCAGAGTCCAGGTAATCTCGCTTGGTATCCAGATCAATGACTGTGTCCTGGAATCTTTTGAGATCAGCTAAAAATGCAATGAATCGCTCGAAAGCAATCTTAAAGTCATCTGCCGACTCAAAGAACAGATTGGTATTTAGCGGACGCGTAATCCTGTGGCCATAGGACTCATCGTATTGGTAAAACACGTAGTTGTGATATGTGGGCGAAATAATGCGAGTTGGACGTGTCTCCTCAATGAGTGTCAGAAAGGTGTGGCATAGCGTGAAGTAGTGCCCCAGTTCACCAAAGGCTGATCTGTCTCTTACACTCGCCTGCAAGTCCTCCAGCGTGATTGCTGTCATCGAATGGATCGCCTCCGCCGGGCGTTTTCCAGATCATACTCGATCCACTTCTCTACAGGCCAGTATTCCACTAATTCGATTCTTCTGGCCGCCCACCGGCAATATTCGAGGGATAGGTCGCATCCCAGCCACTTGCGCCCAAGCTGTTCGGCCACCACGGCGGTAGTTCCAGACCCCAAAAATGGGTCTATGACCAAATCACCGGGGTTCGATGAGACCAAAACGATCTTTCTCAAGAGTTCTTCGGGCTTTTGAGTCGGATGAGGTGTTTTCTCATGCATTCCATTGCAAGTTGTAGGAATCTCAATTACATCTCTGGGTTTGGCCCCTCTGGGATGAGGATGCCAGACTCGTTTCTTGCCCTTGCCATACTGGCTGGTCTCAGCCTGGGGATGTTCGGGATATTTTAGCGTATGCTTTCCGTAAGGAATCCTTATATCATCAATATTGAAAGTGAACTTCTTGCCTTTTCTGAAATGAAGAATACTCTCGTGGGATCGTCCCCAATCTGACCCCAGGTTGGCCTTGTTCTTGTAATGCCAAATCAGCCAACGACACCCTCTGAAAAAACGCAACGCCGGCAGCTTGATGTCGGCCAGGATTTCTGAGAACCCGCATACGTATAATGTTCCAGTTGGTTTCAAAACGCGGGCCACTTGCTCTATCCACTGTAATGACCACTCAACATAAGCTCGTTGAGATTCAAAAGTATCCCACTCCGCTTTCTTGATGTTATAGGGGGGATCGGCAAAAACTAAATCAACGGACTCGCTCTCCAGAGAGCTAAGCCAGGCGATAGCATCGCCAACCCAGATTTCTCCATTGGGATGGCTGTAGAACAGCGTCGGTGTGGCCGGATTCACTGCCTCTGGCTCAATCTCAGCGAACCTTCCCCTGAGCATGGGTTTTCCAAAGAAGGTAGGTATTTCAGTATTACGAGCGTACGTTGCCAACGGCTCTTTGACGACACTTTCCTGAGCTTGTACCTCTCGCTTCAGCTCTATCATCTTGAATCTTCTCCACACTTCCACCGGCTGGCAGTGCAGTCATGTCGTCATCTCTTGGGAATACACATTTCATCCAGCTCCCCAGACACCCGAATTATACACACAAGGGGCGTTTTGGTCAATTAGCCCTGGATGCCATACGACGCAGGGGGTAGAGATGACCTCTACCCCCTGCCCGCCAGGCTCATGATAAGAATTGATATCCTTGAACGGAATGCCCGCTCAGGACTCCCAGAAGAACTGCATGTCGCCCACCGACTGGCCCTGTTCCAGCTTCTGGCCGATCAGGTAAGCATCCACGATGCCCGCGATCCAGATCACGAAGCCGATGCCGATCCAGGAGAGCAGAATGCTGGCCGCCAGGATGATGAGCCCTTTAGTTGTCTGCCCCAGGTATATCTGACCAACACCTGGGATGATGAGGCTGATCACGGCCGCCAGGATCGCACTCTTGGGCGGGGTTGATGGTTCGATAGTTGTCTTGCTCTGCAGTAGTGGCATGTCACACCTCCTTGGTCGAGCCACAGCAAACGAATACGCTCTTCACGAGAGCAGGCCACGGGCCAGCCGTGGTCTGCTCGAAGTCACACGGGGTCAAAAACTCACCCCGGCAGCCTTCCTACTGCTTGCGTCCGTACTCATGTCGCAGCGCTGCCTGGGCTGCCGCCAAGCGGGCAATAGGCACGCGAAACGGCGAGCAGGAAACGTAGTTAAGCCCGATGATGTGGCAAAACTCAACACTGCTGGGGTCGCCGCCATGCTCGCCGCAAATTCCTATATCCATATTGGGGTTGACCTGACGGCCCTTCCCCACGCAAATCTTCATCAACTGTCCCACACCGTCCCGGTCCAGCACCTGGAAGGGGTTAAAGGGCAAAAGCCCACGGTCCACATAGTCCAACAGGAACTTACCTTCAGCGTCATCCCTCGAGATGCCGTAGGTCATCTGGGTCAGGTCGTTCGTGCCGAAAGAGAAGAACTGAGCATGCCGGGCAATCTCATCAGCAGTGAGGGCCGCCCGAGGCACCTCGATCATCGTCCCGAACTTGTAATCCACCTCGATGCCCTTCTCGGCCATCACCTGCTTGGCCACTTCTTCCAGCTTCTCCCGTTCCAGCTTCAACTCATTGACGTGGCTGACCAGGGGGATCATGATCTCCGGGTGCACGTCCACCCCCTCCTGGGACACGTTGCAGGCCGCCTCGATGATGGCCCGCGTCTGCATCTCGGTCAGACCCTTGTACATGATGCCCGCCCGACAACCACGCAGGCCCAGCATGGGGTTGACCTCCCACATGCTCTCCACCACGCGCAGCATCTTCTCTTTCTCCGCCAGCTCCTCCGGGTCCTCGCCCGTGCAGCGCAAGCGCGTGACCTCCTCGATCAACTCCTCGCGGGGTGGCAGGAACTCGTGCATGGGCGGGTCAATGAGGCGGATGATGACCGGCAGGCCATCCATCACCCGGAAGATGCCCTCGAAATCCTCTCTCTGGAAGGGCAGGAGCTTGTCCAGACATTCCTGACGCTCCTCCTCCGTCTCGGCCATGATCATGTTAACCACGATGGGCCGCCGTTCTTCCTCGAAGAACATGTGCTCGGTGCGGCACAGGCCAATGCCCTCGGCACCGAACTCGCGGGCTCTGGCCGCATCTTTGGGGTAGTCAGCGTTGGTCCACACACCCAGACGGCGTACCTCGTCCGCCCAACCCAGCAGGGTGATCAGGTTGGTCTCCTTCTTGAAATCCGGGTCAATGGTCGGGATGGCACCAGCGAACACCTCTCCTGTGGTCCCGCTGATGGAGATGACGTCGCCCTCTTTGACCACGTAGCCATCAACCGTAAACATCTTCTTCTCGGCGTCCACGTGGATGGCCTCGCAGCCGGCGACGCAGGGCTTGCCCAATCCTCGGGCCACCACGGCAGCGTGCGAAGTAGCCCCACCGCGCTGGGTGAGGATGCCTTTGGCCTGCAACATGCCGTGCACATCGTCGGGGGCGGTCTCCGGGCGGACGAGGATCACCGTCTTGCCGGCCAACCCCCATTCCTCGGCAGTGTCTGCGTCGAAAGCAGCAACGCCCGATGCCTCACCCGGTGAGGCGTTCAGTCCCTTGGCCAGGAAGTGCCCGGCCCGACGGGCCTCCTCCACCGCTTTGGGATCGAAGCGTGGCAGGAGAAGTTGGTTGATCTGCGCCGGATCCACGCGCAGCAGCGCCTCTTCTTTGGTGATCAACCCTTCGTGTACCATATCCACGGCGATCTTGACCGCTGCCGCTGCCGTTCGCTTGCCGGTGCGCGTCTGCAGCATCCACAGTTTGCCCCGCTCGACGGTGAACTCCATGTCCTGCATATCGCGGTAGTGCTTCTCCAGCATCTCCGCCACTTTCACGAACTGCTCGTAAACCTCCGGCATATCTTGCTCTAGCTCGGCGATCTTCTTCGGCGTGCGAATGCCGGCCACCACGTCCTCACCCTGGGCATTTTGCAGGTACTCGCCGTATAGTTCTTTCTCACCAGTGGCCGGATTGCGGGTGAAAGCCACCCCGGTGCCGGAATCCTCACCCATGTTGCCGAAGACCATGGTCACCACGTTGACGGCGGTACCCCAATCGTGAGGAATCTTGTGGAAGTTACGGTAGTCCACCGCCCGCTTGCCGTACCAGGAATCGAAGACTGCGGCAATGGCCTGGCGCAGTTGTTCATAAGGATCATCGGGGAACTCCTCGCCGAGCTCGCGTTTGTATAGCTCTTTGAAATCGGCGACTATGTCCTTGAGCATCTCAGTCGTCAGGTCGGTATCCTTCTTGCCCTCGGTCTTTTCCTTGTACTCATCCAGAATGCGCTCGAACTTCTCGGGATCAATCCCCTTGACGATGCGGCCAAACATCTGGATGAAACGGCGATAAGCATCGTAGGCGAAACGCTCGTTGCCAGTCAGCCGGGCCAGCCCCTTCAGAGTCTCGGGGTTCAGACCCAGGTTGAGAACGGTGTCCATCATGCCAGGCATGGAGACCCGCGCCCCGGAACGAACGGAGACCAGCAGCGGGTTCTGGGGATCCCCGAACTTCTTGCCGGTCTGTTGCTCCACTGCCCTCAGCGCCTCCAGCGTCTGCTCCCACATTCCCTCCGGGAACTGCTTGCCGTTCTCAAAGAAGCTGAGGCACGCCTCAGTCGTGATAGTGAACCCCGGTGGAACGGGTAAACCGGCGTTGGTCATCTCTGCCAGGCCTGCACCTTTGCCACCCAGGAGATTTTTCATCTCCTTGTTGCCTTCACTGAACAGATACACCCATTTCTTCGTCATGCAAAAAAACCTCCTTAAGTTTTTAGCAATCTGTCTCCAAGGCGTGTTTCCTCAAAGGAAACGTGCTTAGATCGGATATTGTTAGTTTAGTGATTGATGAGAATTATACCCATATTGGTAGATTTTGCAAGCTCTCTCAGCACGGGAATAGCGCAACAAGCCAGCACTACCCCCCAGGTGGTGGGGGAGAGAAAACGAGGGGTGTCCCCTCGTGCTCCCCAGGGATTTGCTGTGCAATCCCACACGCTTGCCACTATCCCCTGAAAATGTTATAATCCTGGTACGTGCTACATTTTACTGTGAGCAGTTTTACACACCACGCACCACGAAATACAATCAGGAGGTGAATTCGTGATACGACTGCTATCTGGCAACGAAGCCATTGCCCACGGCGCATGGGAGAGCGGAATACGGGTAGCGGCAGCTTACCCCGGCACACCCTCCACCGAGATTCTGGAGACGCTGGCTCCCATGCCCAACGTGTACGCCGAATGGTGCCCCAAC
>JAGGZG010000358.1 GCA_021162125.1 Anaerolineae bacterium | reverse complement strand
GTGTACACCCCGAACCCGGCCTGCCGAAAAGGCTCCACCTCAGGACCACCCTCCGGCAGGCGAGCAAAGATACGTTTCACGCCCCGCCCGGCCACGTCAAGACACCCGTGCTTCAACAGCCGGACCCAGACCTGGCCGAGATCGTCCGCCTCGTGCAGAGCCGGAGCCAGGAAGACCACGTCTGCTTCTGGGCGGTTGCGACGGAGGCGCACCTGGACGAAGCCCTCGACTGCTCCGCTTTCATCGTCAACGCTCACGTAGGTGCACGTGCCCATCCCGTGCGCAGTCAGATAGGCGGCCATCGCGGCCAAAAGCGGACGATAGGACCGGGTGAACGCTTCCTCCAAACCAAGCAGGATACCATGACGCTGCAACTTGCCAACGGACGAGAAATCACGCAGGCCAAACTGTCTGATCAACGATCACCTCTTATCCCCCCAGAATATCGAACTTTAAAATATTGTACCATTTTCTAGCACGATTGGCAAATGCACCCAGTGTGCACGGGCGCATCTCGATTGGGTGCGTTTTATTGGGGCTGGGGCGTGTCCCACGGCCTGCTCAAAGGGGATCGCCCCGAGGTGGAACATACCCAAATAAAAAAAGCCCCCAGCGCCTTAACTGCGGGAGGAAGTCTAGCGCCTGGGGGCTGGGGGGGGTGACTATCCGCGAGGGGTTCTATAAACTATGACGAGCCTGTGTCGAGCTATGTTGTCCGCTTCAAGTCAACCATATACTAGCACGTATCGGTTAGACCAATGTAAGAATTTCCATTGAATTTGCTTAAAAATGCGCAACGCTACGTCATCTTACTACCAGGCTCAGCGCATGCGTCACCTCACCAGGCCAAAGACACCCAGCGACTCGATGTGGGCCGCCGCCCAGCAGCGCTTGGTCGGATCGCACAGGGGCTCGATGAGTGTGCTGGGCACCTCGGCACGGGGCAGAGGCTTCCACACCCCATCGGCCCACTGCATCACCCGCGCCTCTGCTCCCTCACCCCCTTCCTCTTCCTTCGCGATCAGCACCAAGTCCAGTGGATGGGGGAAGGACGTGACCTCGAAATCAGTGCCTCGCTCACTCATGCGTATAGCGCTGAGCCGGTAAACACACTCCAGATGGCCCTCAACCCCAGCGCCGAGCGGATAGCGCGCCGGATCCTGGCTGGTCACCTCGACGCGCAGCAGATCATCCCGCCAATCGGCCTCCCACGCAGCCGGCGGCACGCGCAGCAGCAACGCCCCGCTCCGCAGGCTCTGCACCTCTGGCTCAACCTCGTCGTAATAGAAGAACAGAGGTTCCGCCTCTTCCTCGAATCCGCCCTCCTCCTCCCCCGGAGGCACAGGCACGCCCAGCTCCGTGGCCCGTCCCGTCTCTCGCAAGCCGCGAATCAGAAGCAGGGCCAGCACGCCGATGATCAGACAGACGATGCCCCATAAGACGGTGTACACTTGCATGGTCTCCTCCTTACAATCCACATCCTGGCTGCCCATCCGCGCTCAGCAGCGGACACAACCCACATCTTCACCGTCCTCACCCCACGCCTAATCGCCCTCCAACTCGGCCAGAATGGTCCCCTCACGCTGATTATACTGTAAAACCAGTGATTTGTCTATCGCATCTCTGTCAGTACTTTTGCAGATCTCAGAGGGCGTCCGAAAATTCACCACAAAGACACCAAGAAATAGAGGGGTTACTTGCTCTTTAATGTTACTTTGTGCCTTTGTGTCTTGGTGGTTGATACCTTCATCTCGGTTTTTCAGATACGCTCTCACAAAGTGGCCATGCACGGATCGCGCCCCCCTCTAGCTCTCCCCGTTTCACGGGGGGAGGACTGGCTTCCCCATCGATTGAACCACTCACCCCCGAAAGGCTCCCGGAGGAATCGCTGCGCTATTCCGGGGGACTGTCCGTTTGCGCGTGTCGGGCAAACACCGTATAATTAGCAGCGGAGGAAGACAGAATGGGGTTGAACGACGTTCTCCAACATCTCCGCCGATCCCCGACGTTCATGCGCGGGGTGACAGCCTGGAAGACACTCCCCGCCCGCGAGGGGCGCTATGCCGAGTTCCCCACTGCGCTGGACTACCGCTTGCGAGACGCGCTCCGCGCACGGGGGATCGAGCGGCTGTACACCCACCAGGCGGCGAGCATCGCGGCCACGGCGCGTGGGGAAAACGTGGTCGTCGTTACCCCTACCGCCTCCGGTAAGACGCTGTGTTATAACCTGCCGGTGCTTCATACCCTGCTTCACGAGGCCAATGCCCGCGCGCTATATCTCTTCCCCACCAAGGCCCTGGCCCAGGACCAACTCCACGAACTGGAGACGTTCGCGAAAGCGTTGGGCGTGGGAATCCGGGCGGCGACCTATGACGGCGATACTCCGGCCGGATTACGGCGCACCATCCGTAGCCAGGCACAGATCGTGATCACCAATCCCGACATGCTGCACACCGGCATCCTGCCCCACCACACCAAGTGGGCCGCGCTGTTCACCGGGCTGCGGTACGTGGTCGTGGACGAGGTGCACACCTACCGGGGAGTGTTCGGCAGCCACGTGGCCAACGTCCTCCGCCGCCTGAAGCGCATCTGCGCTTTCTACGGCTCACACCCGCAGTTCATCTGCTGCTCGGCGACAATCGCCAACCCTCAGGAATTGGTCGAACGGTTGGTCGAGGAGCAGTTCACATTGGTTGACAATGACGGCGCGCCCAGAGCGAAGAAGCCCTTCATCCTGTACAATCCGCCACTGGTCAACCGGGATCTGGGCTTGCGTCGTAGCCCGGTGCTGGAGGCCAAACGCATCGCCGGTGAATTCCTGGAGGCCGGCGTGCAGACCATCGTTTTCGCCCGCGCGCGGCTGACTACGGAGGTGCTGCTCACCTATTTGCGGGACGAAATGAGTAAACGAACCCCAGCCCCCGAAGATGGGGCCACGGGTTCGGTCAAAGAGGTGCTTCGCGGGTATCGAGGGGGATACCTGCCCCAACAGCGACGAGCCATCGAGCAGGGACTGCGCCAGGGGACGGTACGTGGGGTGGTGGCTACCAACGCCCTGGAACTGGGCATTGACATCGGGGAGCTGGCCGCCTGCGTGATGACCGGCTACCCGGGCACCATTGCCAGCGCCTGGCAACAGGCCGGCCGCGCTGGACGCATCAGCGAGGTCTCGGCGGCAGTGTTGATCGCCGGCGGTTCGCCACTGGACCAGTACGTGGTTACTCATCCGCGCTATTTCTTCGGTCGTTCGCCGGAGCACGCATTGGTCAATCCCGACAACCTGGCCATCTGCACAGCTCACATCCAGTGTGCGGCGTTCGAGCTGCCGTTTCGGGCGGGGGAATCGTTCGGGCGTTTCCCGCACACCGGCGAGGTGCTCGACTTTCTGGCCGAGGCCGGCGTGCTCCATCGTGCGGGCGGCGCTTTCCACTGGATGCACGACAGCTATCCCGCCGAAGCAGTCAGCCTGCGCACCGGCACCAGCGAGAACTTCGTTATCCTGGACGTTACGGATGGCGACGAGCGGGCCATCGGCGAGGTGGACGTTTTCAGCGCGCCCTTCCTGATCCACGAAGAGGCCATCTACATCCACGAGGGGCAATCATACCAGGTGCGGGCCCTCGATTGGGAGGGAAGGATCGCCCGCGTCCAGGCCGTGAACACGGACTACTACACCACCGCCAGCACTTCCGTGGACGTGCAGGTGTTGGCAGAACTGGAACGGGCCGTGGACGGTGGGGCAACCAAAGCCCACGGCCAAGTCCTGATCTCCGCCAAAGCCACCAGCTTCAAGAAGGTCAAATTGTACTCCCACGAGACTCTGGGCTGGGGCGAGATCAACCTGCCGGAGCAGACGATGCAGACCACCGCTTACTGGCTAAGTGTGAGCGACGAGATGATCGAACGATTGCGGCGGGAAGGAATCTGGGTAGCGGACCTGACCGGCTACCGGGGGCCCAACTGGGAAGCCCAGAGGCAGCGAGCGCGAGAGCGGGATGGCTTCCGCTGCCAGCACTGCGGCGCGCCGGAGAAACCCAACCGCCAGCACGACGTCCATCACCTGCGGCCTTTCCGTAAATTTAACTACGTCCCGGGGCAGAACGAGGCATACCTGGAAGCCAATCGCCTGGAGAATCTCACCACCCTGTGCCGGAGCTGCCACCTGCGGGCCGAGGCCGCGCTGATGATGCGTAGCGCGCTGGGCGGGCTGGGTCACCTCCTGCGCCACGTCGCCCCACTGCACCTGATGTGCGACCCACGCGACATCGGGGTGATCGTCGAGCCGCGCTCCTCTTTCACCCGCCGGCCGACCATTACCATCTACGAGAAGATACCGGCCGGCGTTGGCTTCAGCGAGGAGATGTACCGTCTGCATCGCACCCTGCTGAAGGCCGCCCACGACGTGGCCGCGCGCTGCCCCTGCGCTAACGGGTGTCCGGCGTGCATCGGCCCAACCAGTGAAGAAAGTGAAAACGCCAAGGCGAACACCCTGCGCTTGATCGAAACCCTGTTGAACTCACAAGGTGCGACGCACCTTCAAGATAACATCCGGAGGCAAATTTATGGAAGAATTCCTGAGCTTACCCCAACGGACAAAGAAACCCCGGCAGAACGGCCTGACCCACATCCTGGACAAAGGGCTGGGGCCAAACGCTGTCCATGACCTGCTAAACACCGCAGCGGACTACATAGACATCGTCAAGCTGGGCTGGGGTACCGGCTACGTAACGGCTAACCTTTCGAAAAAAATACACACCTACCACATCCACGGCACCATGGTCTGCCTGGGCGGCACCCTAATGGAAGTCGCCATCGCCCAGGGGCAGTTCGACGCCCTGCGCAAATGGTTCACCGATCTGCGGCTGCACTACGTGGAAGTATCTAATGGCATCACCGACCTGACTCAGGCCGAGAAAGGCCATTACATCCGCGAGTTGAGTAAGGATTTCACAGTCCTGTCGGAGGTGGGTAAAAAGGATCCCCGAGTCGTGTTCTCCCCCAGGGAATGGGTAGAGATGATCGAGCAAGACCTGAGCGCCGGAGCATGGAAAGTGATCACCGAGGCACGGGAAAGCGGGACGATTGGCATTTATAACCCCGATTGGTCCGTGCGCGAGGACCTGGTGGCAGAGATCACTGCCCGCATCCCCTCGGACAGGTTGCTCTTTGAGGCCCCACGCAAATCACAACAGGTGTGGCTGATCAAACACTTCGGCCCCAACGTCAACCTGGGGAACATCCCGGCCCACGAGGTGGTAGCCCTGGAGACCCTACGCCTGGGATTGCGGGGTGATACGGCGGAACTCTCTCTAGGGCCTCTTGCCGCAATGCCAAAGAAGGAGCGAAGATGATACTACTGAGGAAAGCAGGACGGTTTGTGGTTTTTCTGATAGCAGTGTTGGCTATTCTATCCGTCACCGCAGGAGGTGGATGGCTGCTGTGGCAGCAGGCACAGAGGAACAGCGATGCCTCCCCTGGACAGGGAGTATCGCGTGACTCGCTGGAAACCTGGCTGGTTGGGTTCTATCTCAACCTGCATCAGGAGGAACTGTCCAAACCAATAGGCACTGACGACACCCCCATCCCCTTCACCATCGAGACTGGTGAGACGGCCGGGACTATTGCCCAGCGACTGCAGGAGATGGGACTGATCAGCGACGCCGAGCTCTTCCGCCTGTACGTGAAGTACCACGGCCTGGACGCCAACCTGGAAGCCGGGGAGTACACCCTGCGGGCGGACATGACGATGGAGGAGATCGCCTACGAGCTCCTGGAGGCCCGCTACGAAGAGATCGAAATCACCATCCTCCCCGGCTGGCGGCTGGAGGAGATTGCCGAGATGCTGGGCGATAACACCGAAATCTCGCCAGAAGAGTTTCTCACCCAGGCGCGCCAGGGCGATTTCGACAACCCATGCCTGGCAGATCGCCCATTGGAAGCCAGCGTGGAGGGCTATCTCTTCCCGGATACTTATCGCATCCCGGCCAAGGCCGACGCTCGCCAGTTGATCGAGATCCTGCTTGCCGCGTTCGACGAACACTTTACCCCGGAGATGCGCCAGGCAGCAGCAGCGCGAGGGATGACCGTCTACCAGGTAGTGACCCTGGCTTCCATCGTCGAGCGCGAGGCGGTGCTGGACTGGGAGCGGCCCATCATCGCCAGCGTGTATCTAAACCGCCTGGACCCCACCACGGAGACTAAAGGCTACCTGCAAGCCGACCCCACCTTTCAATACGCCAAGGGCTACGACCCTACTACGGGCAAATGGTGGAATCCAATGAAGGTAGACGAAGCGGCAACAGTGGACTCTCCGTACAACACCTTTCTATATCCAGGGCTGCCGCCGGGCCCAATCTGCAGCCCTGGTCTGGCCTCCTTGAAAGCCGTGGTTTACCCGGCCGAGACCGATTACCTGTTCTTCTACGCCAGGGGCGATGGTTCCCACGTTTTCGCCCGCACCTACGAGGAGCATCTGCAAAACCAGCAAAAGTATCAGTAGCGGCGCGGAGGGCCATCCGTGGGCAAGCTGAGGCGACGATTGTTAATCCCGATTCTGACCCTGCTCCTGGTGACGAGCGCCTGTCGTCTCCCTGGCAGCACCCGGCCGGTAGTCAAGATCGGCCTGGCAGCTCCGTTCGAGGGGCTGTACCGCTCTCTGGGCTACGATGCGCTGTACGGAGTGAAGCTGGCCGTGCGTGAGTGCAACGCCCGGGGCGGGGTAGGCGGCGTCATGGTAGAGTTGGTGGCGTTAGACGACCATTTCGACCCCGCACGAGCCGCCAGTGTGGCCCGCGAGATGGCCGTGGATCCGGACGTGATGGGGGTGATCGGCCCGCTTTCGAGTGCGGTGGCCCTGGCCGCGCAGGAGGAATACCAGCGCCCAGGGCTGGCCTTCGTCACCCTGGCCACCGCTGAGACGCTGACCTCAAACGATACGGAAGGCGTGTTTCGTCTCTCCGCCCGCGACGCCGACCTGGGAGCCTTCGCCGCCAGCTACGCGGTGAGCGAGCTGGGAGCACGGCGAGTGGCGATCTTGCGCCACGGCGAGGACGACCCGGCTGATGCTTTCGTCCAGACAGTGCAGGATGCAGGTGCAAAGGTGGTGTGGGACGGGCAAGCAGCGGGAGACTGGCCATCAGTCCTGCGGGACGTGGCCCCAGAGGTGATCTTCGTCACCGGCGATGCACTGGCGGGCGCGGACGCAGCGCAGCGGATCAGAGAGGCGGGGCTTACGGCCACGCTGTTCGGTGGACAGGAATGGGCTATGCCGCACCTGGTGAGCGTGGGTGGCGATGCAGTGGAACACGCACTCTACGTAACCGCCGCCCCTGCTCCAGCGGACCTGGACGCCGAGGACTTCATCGCTGGCTACCAGTCTCTAGCCGGGTTTCCGCCAGGGCCATACGGAGCGTGGGCTTACGACGCAGCCCAGGTATTGCTCACCGCGCTGGATCGTGCCATTCGCGCCGATGGCCATCCAAGCCGCGCCGGGGTGATGGCACAACTATCCAGCCTGACCGACTGCCAGGGACTGAACGGGCCCATCACCTTCGACGCACGCGGCAACCGGCTGTCCCCACCGTTGTACGTCTACCGCACCGAGGACGGGAAATACCCCGGCCGGTTGGTCTGGCACGGGACCGCCCCCACCAGAAATGCTATTGACGAGGAACGCACGCTCTGGTATAATGATGACGGGGGGGAGAATACGCGGCGGAGGGCATTTGATGAAGCGCGGGCCGGCATCTACCCCTGACACAGAGGCCAAACTGAAACGGCGATTACTGGAAGCGGAGACCCTTCTTGGCCTCGCGCAACGCATGACCGAAACCTCCAACCTGAATCAGGCGCTGGATCTGATCGCGAACGCGGCACTGCGCATCGTGCCCACAGCGCAGAGAGCAACGATCCACACTCTGGTCGAGGGCCGGTTGGTTCCGTGCGCGGCGGCCCCGGCCCAAAACCCCACGGCGGAATCGGCCCGCATGGAATTGGGACGGGGAGTGGCCGGGCGCGTTGCAGCGGAACGCCGGCCGATATGCGTGCCAGACACGACCCGTGAATCCTCTTTCGTGGACACCGGTAGCGGCCTGCGTTCGCTCCTGGTGGTACCCCTGATGCGCAGGAGCAGAGTACTGGGCACGCTCAGCGTAGGCAGTGCGCAGGTCGCAGCCTTCACCACAGAGGACGAGCGGCCGCTGAGCGCACTGGCCGCTCAAGCGGTCGTCGCCCTGGAGATAGCGCGCCTCGACGCCCAGGCTGGCCGTGCGGGCGAACTGGCCACTCTCAACGCGCTGGCAGCGGCGTTGTCCTCCACGTTGGACCTGGAGCGCATCCTGACCGTGGGGGTGGAGGGCATCAGCCACACCCTGGACGCGGAGGTCAGCCTGCTGGTGCTGGTTCACGGGCCAGAGAGCCAGGCAGAGAGTCAGTTGGAGGCACACTGGGTGGTACAACGGGGCATACCATTTACCAGCCCACCACCGGCCCTGGAGGAATGTGGACCGATCCGCCAGGTATTGTCCAGCGGACAGGCTCTGCAGCTCACCAACGATCCCGCCGATAAATCTGCGCGAAATGAACTGAGCCGCGTCCTGAACGTACCCTGCCACACCGCGCTCCTCGTCCCGTTGATCGTGCGCGAGCGGGTGCTGGGCGCAGCGGCGGTGATCAACAGGCTGAACGGCACGCTGTTTCAGGAGGACGACCTGGCACTGCTGGGCTCGATAGCGGCGTCAGTGGCAATGGCAGTGGAGAACGCCCGCTTGTACGCCGAGGTCAAAGGCGTCGCCGAGGAATTGAAAGCATCCCGGGCGCGGCTGGTGCAGAGCGTGAAACTGGCAGCGATGGGCAAATTGGCCGCGTCGGTAGCCCACGAGATAAACAACCCGTTGCAGGCAGTGCAGAGCTGCATCTATCTGGTGGCCGAGGCAGCCAACCCCGCCGATCCAAACATCCGCTACCTGGAGATCGCCCGTCAGGAACTGGATCGCATCGCTCGCATTGTGCAGCGCATGCTGGATTTCTACCGGCCCGGCGACGAGGGGCGCCGTCCGACAGCGGTGGGCAGCCTTTTGGACGACGTGCTCGCCCTCATGCGCAAACAGTTGGAACAGGGTCACGTCACAGTGCAGACGGACTACGAACCCGATTTGCCAGTGGTCATGGCTGTAGCCGATCATCTCAAACAGGTCTTTCTGAACATCATACTCAACGCCCTGGAGGCCATGCCCCAGGGGGGCACACTCCAGGTGCGAACTAGAACGGAGCAAGACGATGACGGCAAACAGATGGTGACCATCGCCTTTCAGGATACCGGGGTGGGCATCCCGGAGAGCGACCTGGATCAGATCTTCGATCCATTTTATTCCACCCGCCCCGGGGGGACCGGGTTGGGTCTCTCAGTGAGTTACGACATCGTGGCTCGACACGGCGGGCGCATTGAGGTCGAGAGCCAGGTGGGCCAGGGATCCACGTTCACCGTGATTCTACCGGCGAGGACCGACCCACGCGAGGGCGAGAGAATGTGGCAAACATCCCCCAATGAGAACAACAGGGAGTAGCGGCATGAAAAAGCAGGCCAGGATCTTGGTAGTAGACGATGAACCATCCGTATGCGTAGCACTCGAAGCCGTGCTCATCCGCGAGGGATACGAGGTACTGACAGCCCACAGCGGCTCGGAGGCCCTCCAGCTCATGGCCAAAACACCGGTTGACCTGGCTCTGTTGGATTTGAACATGCCAGGGATGGACGGACTACAGTTGATGGACGAGTTGCGGCACCGCTGGCCAGATACGGTGCTGGTGATCCTCACCGGATACGGCACGCTGGAATCGGCCCTGGGCGCTCTGCGCTACGGGGCCCACGACTACTTGCTCAAGCCATCCAGCCCGGCAGACATCAAGACCAGCGTGCGCAAGGGGCTGGAAAAGCGATGGGACAAATTACGCCGCAAACAGTTGTTGACCCGCATCGAGGCCGACGTGCGAGCGTTGGCCAAAGGTGGCGGCGAGGTGGGGCCGGAGCCCCCCATAGTTGACGAAACTGAAGCAGAGCCTGTGCTGGAAGTCGGCGACCTGTCGATTGACCTTTACAAGCACGCTGTAACCCTGGCTGGGCAGCCTGTCAACCTGACGCCAACAGAATTCAACACCCTGGTAGCTCTGGCCCGCAAGCCGGGCCGGGTGCTGAGTTGCGCAGAGCTGGTAAAGGCAGTGCAGGGTTACGAATGCGACGAGCGGGAGGCGCGGGGGGTGATCAAAACCCACATCAGCCACCTGCGCCAGAAGCTAGAGCCCGATCCGGCGAACCCACGTTACGTGATCAACGTGCGCGGGGTCGGGTACATGCTGATGGTTCAGTTGAAGACGCAAGCACAAGGGGGGTAGTGAGCTATGGAGTCTGCGGGCAAGCGGATTCTGATCGTGGATGACGACGTTGAACTGGCCGCGCTGCTGCGCCAGGCTCTCAGGGACGTGGGGGAGAGCCTGGAAATCCGGTTGGCGCGGGATGCGGACGAAGCCCTGGCCAAAATTAGCAGGCGTTCGTTTGACCTGGTGGTGACCGACATCAAGATGGCCGGGTTGAATGGCCTGCAACTCGTGGAGATTCTCCGGCAATTGGACCCGGCCATCAAGACCATCGCCATGACCGCCTACAGTTCAGCGGAGGTCGAGAGCCAGGCCCGGGCTCTGAACGTGTACCGCTACATCGCCAAACCGTTCACCATCGAGGAGTTCCGGCGCATCGTGCGCGAGGCCCTGGCCGTGGAGGAGTCAGCGCCAGCCATAACATCCAACCTTTCCAACGCCCAGCGCATCGCCATCGAGGAGCACCTCACGTCATTGCGCGCCAGCACGCAGGCGCACATTGTGTTCCTGGTCAACAGCCGCGGCCGGCCCGTGTGTATGGACAGTCTTTCCAATGGATTGGACGTGGCCAACCTATGCAATGTGCTGGTGACCAGCAACGCCGGCCTGGCCGCCGAGGTAGAACGGGTGATAGGACGAGGCCGGCCCTTCACCCTGAGCTATCATGGTGGGCCGGATTACAGCATCTGCTCCTACGGGGTGGGCACAGATCACCTACTGGTCACCGTGTTCAACGGGGAGGTCAGAGTGGGGCAGGTGTGGTACTACATGAAGGACACGGCGGGCTACATCCAGGCTATTTTGGAGAGCAAGGAACAGCCTGGCAGGGAAGCCGTCGCTGAGGAAATGGTCGCCGAGGCGAAGATCGACGCCGGGGTACTTCCGCGAGAAGCAGAACCAGCCGAAGCCGCCTTTGACCTGTTAGAAGAAGCGGCGGTGGAAGCAGGCCGTGACTTTGGCGGATTGAGCTTCGCCGAGGCGATGGAGAAAGGTCTCCTCGGAGAAGAATTCCTTCGCGCCTTGGGCGAAGGGTGAGAGCTCGGACCTCCGGGGTCTTTATTAAACCCCCACTGATTCATCGGCGATGACCAGACCATCGCGCAGATGGACGAGACGACGGGTACACGTCGCCACATCGGGATCGTGCGTGACGAACACGATTGTGATCCCCTCCTCGGCATTCAACCGCTGGAAAATGGTTATGATCTCCACCCCGGATTTGGAATCCAGGTTGCCCGTCGGCTCGTCGGCCAGGATGATCGAGGGGTGATTCACCAACGCACGGGCTATGGCCACCCGCTGCTGCTGCCCCCCCGATAGCTCATTGGGCCTGTGGTGCATTCGATCCGTCAGCCCCACCGCCTCCAGGGCAGCCATGGCCCGCTGCCGCCGCTCCCGTCCACTGATTCCGGCGTAGATCAGGGGCAACTCCACGTTCTGTAGCGCCGTGGTGCGGGGCAACAGGTTGAAGGTCTGGAACACGAAGCCGATCTTGCGATTGCGGATCTCCGCCAGTTGATCGTCGTCCAGGGAGCCCACGTCAATCCCGTCGAGGAAGTAATCCCCTGAGGTCGGCTGATCCAGGCAGCCAATGATGTTCATCATCGTGGACTTGCCCGAGCCCGATGGCCCCATGATGGCCACCATCTCCCCCCGGCGCACCCGGAGTGATACTCCGCGCAGGGCGTGCACCTGCACCTCGCCCATCTGATAGATCTTCGTGACGTTCTGCACCTCGATAAGCACCCCATTCGGGGATTCCACCTGCTCTGACAATTGTCGTCCTTTCTCTTCGTCTCGGAGGGTCAAAAGTGCATATTGAGCCTGGCTTTGTTTTCACTGAACCAATTGAGAGCCACTCGTAGCCCATCCCGGAAATCAGAATGAGGTTCGTAGCCTAATTCCCGGCGCGCTTTGGAGATGTCGAAATGCTGGTGGTGAATGATGGCCCTCACCGATTCAACGTTCAAAACCTGTAGGTTTCTGAGCCCAAGCCCCCGCGCCAGCAAAGCGAGCAGTGAAATTCCGTAGTAAGCCGGGCGCGATGGTAGATTGATGACCCGAAGCTTCTTCCCACTAATCTCACTCACAGCAGCGACGAAATCACGAAAGGTGATGCTGGCGCCATCCGTTATATTGTACGCTTGCCCGTTAGCTTCCTTTCGGATGGCAGCCAATATCAGCGCTTGGGCCAGTTTGACAGCGTCCACAAAGTCAATGATGTACCGTCCCCCGTCAAGCAATGGCAGTGGACGCCACCAGGAGGTGTTCAAAAGGCTGGGCAGCAAGAGCTTATCTCGTGCGCCGTAGATGGCACAAGGCCGAAGGATAACCGTTTCCAGAGCATGGTCCTGCTGATATTGCCTGGCTATTCTCTCGGCCTCGATTTTCGACGCCGAATACCAGCCGTTGGCCACCAGAGGCTGGCTCTCATCGGCACCCAGCAAAGGGCGATAGCCATATACAGCTACCGAACTGACGTACACAAAGCGCCTCGCATTGTTGGCGGTGCACGCTTTCAGAAGGTTCTCCGTACCTCGCACGTTCGTGGTGTACAGCGCCCTGAATGTGCCTCGGATGGGTATCAGCCCGGCACAGTGAAAGACTATCTCCGCATCACGGCTGGCCTCAAACAGACTGCTTGCATCCAGCAAGTCCCCACAGACAAGCTCCACCCCCAGGTCACGCAGGAATTCGGTATCGCTCGTCTTTCGAATCAAGGCTCGGACTTGATCCCCGCGCTCCACCAACTGTTCGACCAGATGGCTGCCCACCAGCCCCGTAGCGCCCGTTACGAATGCTCTCACGTTTGACTGTTCTTCGATGTAGGAGAAGAGCCATCTGAATGGGTGGCTGCTTCGAAATCTGGCCACCAGCGAGCGATGACCTCTTCGCTCTCACCATACCAGGGACTTCCACATATTTTGTAATGGGTGACGCCATTCAGCACAAGGTGACGCGCACCGGGGAGCAATGCACACTCAAGGGGGACGAGGCCATCCCCCCACACTTCCCCCCGGCCGACCATGGAGCGGTAGATCCGATATGCGTGACGCTCGCGCAGGTCGCCATGGGCATCTCCGAAGATACTGCGTCCACCCACCGCGATGTACTCCACATCGGGCGCGAAGTAAGCACCGGGGTAGCGTTTGTTCACCCACTGCGCCACCCGACCGCCCCCGACGAAGATGCTCCTGCTGCGATGTGGGCTGCCCAGGGTGATGAGCCGGTCAACGTATTCCACACCAGCGGAGGTGCGCCCCCGAAACCCGCCTGAGCCCAGGTAAATGCGGCCCAAAACACCACCGGCGCTGTGCCCGACCAGCGTGACCTTGCCCGTCGTCGAAACGGCCACGGCTTCCTTAACGGTCTCATCCAGCTTGCGCAAGAGGTGACCCCACCGCCAGGTGAGGCCAACGCGCATCCAATCTCGCGGCCTCGAATGGACTACAAAAACCGGCTGGCCTGTCACTATCTCCAAAGCGTGCTCCATGCCCCAGTAAACCATCTCGAAACTCATGAAGCCACCGAAAAGAACGATAGGCATGGTCATAACTCGCCCCAAGTATACCCCGTTGGATACATCTCAACCCCTTCACCCCTCGCCATCCATCGCGGTCGCCCAATCGCTTACAACCCGGGGCGGCCCACTACCTTCCAGTTTTACGCAGCTTCGCGCCTTAAAGGCGGCGACGCTGATCCGAGACAATAATGCCAGGGCCGTCAGCGCGGCGATCACTTCCAGCCCAAACACTACGCCGAATGCGGCCAGATGGCTGTGGCTCAAAGCAAAGACTCCGTCCCCCGCTGGCGCCACTCCCGATGCCGAGCAAAAAAACCAGCGTGACGAAAAGTCCCTTCTATCCCATACCCCCAGCCAGGATCAACCCGACAAAGGATAGAGCCATCTTCACACTTCGACGCTTTGGGATTTGTCTTTTAGAAAACCGAATCGCTTGGCCATCTTGTACATCCCCCGCCCCATGGCCGTATATTGCATCGTCACCGACAAATCTATATCCTTCCGCTCGCGCTTGAAGCGGATGTACTGTTTGATCTCGGAGATCATGGATAGCACGAAGAGAACGTTGACCACCACTGCGTAGGTGATGTGCCACGGATCGTAGGTGCGGAACCAAAGCCAGGGGATGAGCAACCACAGGCCGCCCATGTAGGCCACAAGAATGTCCCTGAAAACGAACATGCCAAGAAACGCACCGCCTAACGAGGTCGCAAACACTCCGATCCAGTCAATAGCAAACATCCCGCCATACATGGCCGAGAGGCCGCGCCCCCCTTTGAAACGATGATACACGGGCCAGATGTGCCCAACCATGCCCGTGGCCGCAGCCATGAGGAAGTACGGCTCCCCCGGGTACAAAAGCCTGAATGCCAGGGTTGGCAGAGCGACCTTTAACATATCCAGGACGACGGTCAAGAAGCCGTACTTCGGCCCTATGTGCATCGAGACAGTGGTGGCGCTTATGGACCCCATGTTTATCTTCTCGTCGCTATCGGGGACAGGTATCTCGGTCTTGGTCAAATCCTCCTGCGGAGCGGCGAGTTTGCCAACCAGCCGGGCAAACGAGATCGAGCCCAACAGGTAGCCGACAACTGCAGCAAGCAATACAGTGAGCGGGTTCACGTGACGACCTCCTTCCTGAATTCATCAGCTATCTCAGATAAACCATACCACCATCGCCATCCACGATGATCTGCTGCCCCTCTCTGATGAGATGCGTCGCTTTCTTCACACTGACCACGGCTGGCAGGCCGTATTCACGGGCCACGATGGCGCTGTGCGACAGTTGTCCACCGGTCTCAGCGACCAGGCCGCCAACCCCGGGGAACAGTGGCGTCCAGCCCACATCGGTGAAAGGCACGACCAAGACGTCGTCTCGGGTCAGGGTAAGCGGCGCTTCCGATGGATCGCGGACGATACGGGCGTAACCTTGCGCCCAGCCAGAACTACCGCTGATGCCGATCAGGACTGCCTGATCCTCAGCCGGCATGATGGGGCGGGTCGGCACATAGTTCCCGCAGATCACGTCAGGGAGTTCAAGCTGAGCATCGGCTTCCATCTCCGCCCGCCGGGTGGCGACCCATTCTTGGACCACTTTGCTCTCCACCTTGCCATCCACCAGTTGCCGGATCTCATCGTAGGTCAGATAAAAAATGTCATCGCGCTGACCCAGGACGCCACGCGCGACAAAATGATCGGCCACAGCTAGAAATATCCGTCGCATCTGATAAGAGCTCTCGGACAGCAGTAAGCTGCTGCGCTCCCGCAAATCAATGTAGGTGATGGTGGACGCCAGCAGGCGATCAAAAAACAAGCGCTGCACCCGGTTGAGACCGGCCTGCACGCGCTTTTTTGCCATCTCACGGACCGCTTCCACGTCTTCAGTGACGGATTCCACCGGGTCGGCGGCAGCGCGCCCAATGGAGTGCCAGATGAGAGATGGATTCTCAATCCACGACATCTGCGAGAAATCGGTGCCATTGCTGTTCAGAAAACCATATCGATCCAAGAAAACGTCAACCTGGCGCACCAACGCCCGGCCCTCGTCTGAGGTGGATAGGGCCGCTCGAATAGTCTTGTCATCCCCCTCAACCAAAAGGCGCTGAATCCCATCCCCCAGCGCCCTGGCTTGCGCCGCCAGGGCACGTAGATCCTCATTGGGCTCCAGCGCTTTCAGACCTATCAAGCCCCGGATAAGGTCACTCGGTACTACGTCCGGTGCCCAACGTTTCACCAATCGGTTCAGCAGTCTGTTACGGATCATCATATTGATGGGGCCGATAAAGGTGGCCCACTGTGCTTCGCCGTGGAGACGCGATAGCTTATCAACCTGCACCAGTAAGTTGCGGGGATCCTCGGATGACCAATCGGCACGACGATAGGGTTCCAGCTCACGATCATGCCGCTCAACGAAGGCCGCGATCTCATCGGCTATCCGCGAGTAACGCCATACGAAACGGGTGAGACGAAAGAGGGTGCACAGCATTCTCAGGTTGAACGGTGGCCGCCGTCGGCCAGCCCGCTCGTCACGCGAAATCATCTCGAAAAAATTAGCCGGCAAACCAATACGCTCGAATAGTTCGCCGAACATGGTGGTGTCGGCGTAGATCCGGGAATGGATGCGCCTGGCTATTAACGTAAAGTCAATGTCGTTGGGTCCCAGGAGTTCGGTGAATATTCGACCGAACACGTTTTTCAGCATTGAGGTTGTGTTCGTAGACCACACCAGCGGTTTGATGAGGCCCGGCACATACTCCGAGACCACCCGGTTGGAGTAGACCCTGCGCCCTATCAGCGAGGTGATGGGACGGCTTTGGAGGATGTGGAAATCGGCCCCGTCCCACGCCCACTCGACATCCTGGGGAGTGCCCGCCCGGATGTCAATATCGCGCACGACGTCTGCCAAGCGGAGCACCTGATCTTCCTGAAGGACCAGCGCTCCCTCCTGGGCAGGGGCGACTTCGACGAGGACACCACGGGCATCCACGACGTACCGGTCCGGCCCAACCAGGCCCCGCACTACCGCCTCGCCCAACCCACGGGCGGCTTCGACGACAACGCAGGACTGGCCGGTCACCGGGTCTGCGCTGAAAGCCACGCCGGCCGCCCTGGCATCCACCATTCGCTGTACTACGACCGCTATCGAAAAGGACTCCAGCAGAACACCCAGCGAGACGGCCTCGCGCTCGGTCAAATAGCGCAACAAACGCCAGTTAAACACCGACGCCCAGCACGCCTTCACAGCTTTCAGCAGCTCCTCTTCCCCCTCCACATTCAGGATAGTATCAAGCTGTCCGGCGAAGGAAGCGGCGTGTGTATCTTCGCCTACCATGGAAGAACGGACGGCCACCCGCCCGCCGAGCTTGCGGTAGGCTTTCGTGATGGAGCACGTCAGATTGTCCGGGATACGACAGGCCATGATGAACTCATGAATGCGCTCTACATCACCCTGGGTCCATTCCTCTCGTCGAGCCAGTACCTCGATGCCAAAAGCAGCGAGAAAGGCCCGGAACGCTTTCGAAGTAACGATGAAACCTGCGGGGACATTGAAGCCCTGCCTGTGCAACCAGGCCAAACCGGCCCCCTTGCCGCCAGCCACGGCAAGCGACAACGCCGCCTTATCCCCTAACAATCTCACATAGCGGCTCATCGGTGACCTCCTTGTACGCTCAGCTCAATTCGATTCTGAGGCCCTTTCGTAATTCAACCGAAGTGTGTCACATTGAGCGAGGAGTCATCCTTCGACCGCGCTCCGCCCAGGGTACGTCTTGAGCTCGCCGAAGGATGGCTCTTGCTACTAATCTGAACGAATTGCGAAAGGCTTTCTTCAATGAAAACAGAGCCGGGCCCGATGTGCACTTTTGACGCTCCAAGTCGCGTCGCGCGTCACGTGTTGCGTGACGGGATGGAACACACAACATACATCACGGCCCATTGGCAGGTAGAGGACGGCATAAACAGGGCATCACTTCCAGAGCACTCAAGTTTCATACGTCTCATACGCGCCCACCAGCCACTCAATGTCATTAAGTTAAGGAATCACCCAGACCTCCGAGGTCTTGTGTGACCCTTGCGCGACGGAAATCTGCAGCAAATACGGCATAATTTGCACCTGTGAGTCTCCACCGGAGACCTCGGAGGTCTTATCTTAATGACACTGACTGGCCACTCATCACTGCCAGTTTTTGAGAACGATTGGCAGGTATAGTTGAGCCCCCAGTCCGGGTCCCGGGGCCACCTGTGGGGTGGTCGTTGCGCTGACCTCATACGACAACTGGTGCTCGTGCCCTGCTGCATCACGGCTGCACAAAGTGTAAAAGTAGGTCTCTCCCCCAGCCAGACCTTCGTCAAGGTGGCTGCTCGTTGGCCCGGTGTGGATTTGGGGAGTAGAGGGATAGGTCTGATCGGTCTGGCGACGGTAGACATTGTATCCAGCGATGATAGGATGGTCATACAACGTCCATTCCAGCAACACTGCCTTGTATTGACCGGTGGCGGTCACATTCCGGGGGGCCGTGTCCACCTGGCGCTCTATGAGGCCATTGGCGATGTCGCTGTCTGCCTCCGTGCCATACAGGTAATCATAGTAATCCGTGTCGTAGTGCAAGTAGTAGTTGAACCAGGCAGTCATGTACTTCTGGACCAACCGCGTCCTGGCCGGATCCGTATCGCCATCGCAGACAAAACTACAGAGGGAATTACCCGGGTCTGAGAAGTCACAATGGCTGGCTCCCACGATGACGAACGTCGCCTTGTGAGTCGAGCCAACGAACGGATATATCTCCGCATAATCAGCCTCTGAGTTACAATTGCTTGCCGGCGCTCCTAGAATGCAGGTCGGCGCGGTGATCTTCGGTCCTTCAACATCGGGGTCCCATATCTCGGGATTATCACCAGGCCCGCCCTGATGGTAGACCGGGTCCAGGGCCACCACCGCTTTCACCCGCGCATCTTGAGCACTCACGGCCAGAACGGTTGCCCCGCCGAAGGAGTGACCAGCCAGTGCCAGGCGATTGGTATCCACTTTTTGATAGAGAAAGGATCCCGGTGAGTCGGTCTCCGTTTCCAGGTAGGTCAACACAGCCTGAATGTCCGTGATCCGTTCCTCGACGTCATCAGTCAGTTTGGGGATGGCCACCACGTAGCCCCAACTGGCCAGGTGCTCGCCGTTGCCTGCGTTATCGGCCGCCCCGTCGGAGAGCCCGAACATGCTGAACCCGTGGGCGAAGGCGATGCCCGGATAGGGCGCGCTGACCCACCCCGTACAGCTAGTGGGGTAGTAGATATGCGTTTCCCGGCCGTTGACGGTGACTTGCCGGTGGTTTGTGGTACAGGGGCCAGGCAACTGTGGATCGGCTGCTGCTTGCGGTCTGGCTGTGTACCCCATCAACCAGACCATTGTGCCCAGTAGGAGCAACAAAGTTGCTCCACAGAGTCTTCTCCCAACCCTATTCATCTGTTCCCCCTCCTGTCAGTTGTGAGGGGCTTTGACGCTGCTGGCCGTTCTATTCGTAGCGGAGAGCGTCAATAGGGTTGAGTCGTGCGGCTCGCGTAGCTGGATAGATGCCAAAGAACAGGCCAACAACCATCGAGAACCCCGTTGCCAAAGCAATTGTTGATGGCGAGATGTAGGTATTCAGACCTTTCACGGCGCTGGAGATGACCACGGTGCCTATAACGCCGATAGAGATACCGATAAACCCGCCTATCAGGCTGAGCACAATGGCCTCGATGAGAAACTGCATCAAGATAGCCCGCCGCTTAGCGCCCACCGCCTTACGAATGCCGATCTCCCTGGTCCGTTCTGTGACGGAGACCAGCATGATGTTCATAATCCCAATGCCACCTACGACGAGAGACACCGTGGCGATGAGCCCCAGGAAAGCGGTGAGAATAGCGGTCAGGTTATCCAGCACGGTGGCTATGTCTTTCTGGGTCAGAACGGAGAAGTCATCCTTGTCCGTGCTGTAAATCAGTCCATGCCGCCGCCGCAGCAGGCGGACGATCTGGTCTCGAGCCGCGTCCAGGCGTGATTCATCGGTTGCCTTTGCATAGATGACCGATACGGTGTAATCACCCGATATATCGCGCCCGCCAAATAACCGGGTCTGTGACGTGGACAAAGGAATGTAAACGACGTCATTATCATCGCTGAAAGACGAAGACGCTTTTTCCTCCATGATACCGATCACCCGGAAGGGCACCCGGTTGATCTTGATAGTTTGGCCTAGAGGGTTTATGCCGGTGGGGAACAGATCCTCCAGCACCTTTTGGCCGAGCACTGCCACCCGAGCTTTGGTGCGCACATCGTTGTGACTGATGAAGTCACCCGCGACGACCCAAAAATTGCGTACGACCTGAAATTCCGGCGTCACACCACTGATAGTAGTTTGGGTGTTCTTGTTGCCGTAAACCACCTTGCCGGAACCCACGAACTCAGGGGCCACACTGAGCAGGTCAGGCACATTTGTCCGATCAGCCATAGCCAGTGCATCACCGTAAGTCAGGGTCGAAACATTAACACTGCGCAGAAAGTTGCTGCGCATGCTGGTGTTGCTGGCCTCCAATTCACCCGGCATCACGAAGACCAAATTGGAACCGATGCCTTTCATCTGCTCGCCCACCGCGGCCTGAACACCCTGTCCCACCGAGACCAGGATGATGACCGCGCTGATGCCAATGATAATGCCCAGCATCGTCAGCCCGGCACGCATTTTGTTGACGGCCAGCGCACGTAACGCGATATTCAAACTCTCCAGCAGATTCATCGCACAAGCTCCTCCTTACTGCTGGTCTTGTGAAAAGGTGGAGCGCATCATCTCACGGAACCGCTCCCGATAAGAGGTACTCCTCACAACCACCTGATCCCCCTCTTCCAAACCCTGTGTCACTTCACTGACCAACTCGTTAGTCAAACCGGTCTTAATCTCCACTGGAATTATTCCTCTGTCCGTTACCTTCTCCACATATTTCTGCCCAGTCTCTTCGTTGATGGCAATGGCCTGGTTGGGCACCAATAGTACCCCCTCTCGCCGCGCCGTGACGATGGTGGCATTAGCCGTCATCCCTGCGCGCAACTCCAAATCCGTGGGCTGAATCTCAATGCGCACATCGTAAGACACCACACCTCCATCCATCGTCGAGACGGACGGGATTACGGATACCACCCCCTTTAGTTCCGCGTCAGGGAAAGCATCCAGTGTCAGGACTACCTCCTGGCCCTCCGTGACGCTACCGATATCAGCTTCGTCTATGCTGGCCATAATGTGATAGCTGGAAGTGTCTGCCAGAACGATCATGGGCATGTTGGCCATCACGAACTCATCGGCGTCAGCCCCTACCACGGCTACCACGCCATCAAAGGGAGCAATGAGCGTGGCCCCATCCAGGGCAGCCTGCGCTTGATCCAGGGCAGCACGAGCTTGATTCACCCGGGCCTGGGCGATGGCCAGTTCTTCGTCTGTGGGAGAATTTTTCAGCCTGGCCAATTCCGCCTGAGCCGCAGCCACCTGAGCCTGAGCAGCCGCTATGTCGCGAGCGGTAGGGCTGGCTCGCAGCTTCTCCAGGTAGTCACGAGCCTGTTCCACCTGTGCGGCCGCGTTCTTTATCTCCGCCGCCGTGGGCCCATCTTTCACCTGCTGGAGGTCAAGTTTGGCCAACTCCAGTGCCACCTCCATGCTCCCGACCTTTGCCTCGGCAACGTCGATCCCACCCATCGAGTCCCGCTCGATCTGCGCCATCCACAGGTTTATGCGAGCTTGCTCTACCATGAGCTCCGCACGACGGAGATCCTCCTCGCTCGGGCTGGTCAAAAGCCGCTGGTAAGCATCTTGCGCAGCCGCGAGAGATGCCTCCGCAGCAGCTATCTCCGCGTCAGAAGGACCCTCCTGAACCTTCTCCAGGTTCGCTTGCGCACTCGCCAGATTGGCCTCCGCTGCAGCAATGTCCTCCTTGCTAGGGCCAGCCTGCACTTGTTTCAACTGCGCCAGGCTGCTATCCAGGCTCGCCTGGGCCTGTGCAACCTGCAGATCGAGGTCCTGGGTATCCAAGCGTGCCAAAACCTGGCCCCTGGTGACTCTCTCGCCCTCGGTCACCAGGACCTCCGCTACCCGCCCTGCTGTCTTGAAAGACAGTGATACCTCCGACTTGGCAGCAATGCTGCCAGTAGCACTCACATTGGTCTCCAGATCACCCCGTTTTACACTGACGACCTCCCACTCGGCCTCGTCCGTTGGACTGCTGCTATGATAGTAGTACCGATAGGCCAGCACGGCCAAGATCGCTAGGATTACGAGCACAACGATGATAACAATGCTCCTCCGGCTCATTAAACATCCTCCCTGACTATGTCCTCTCGAATGAGGGCGCGAACGGCTGCCCCCTTTTCACTTTGTAATCCTTCACCTGAATCTTCTCTCGTTTACCAGCGTTACTTCAACCCCGACGTAGAGGTGCCTCGCCGAGCCATCCAACTTGAAAAAACCGCCACAGACTTCAGGGCGGGCAACTCTCCTCGACTCTCCTTGCAGGAGTTGGGCATTTCGGCGGAGTAAGTGCAATGGGTGAAGTGGATCTCACGAAACTCAATACGTGGGCTCCTGTGATTGCGGAGTTACAAAAACCCATCAAGCCATCGCTCCTTAAATTATACCACACGAATCAAGGAAAAAGATTAGTAAAACGGTATAAAATCCCTAGAATTTTCTTAAAAAGATTACCGCCACCGATAAACCTGTAGCCAGCAGAAAGGCTTTCAACGAAACCACCGTCTCCAGACTTTCTGCCAACCTGGAGATAACGTACGCGCCCACCTCCCCAGGCCAATGCCCACGAAGCCCCCGATCAAGGATAAAGCTACCGCCTCGACGAGAAACTGGAGCAGGATGTCCCGCCGTTTGACCTCCACTGCTTTCCGAACGCCGATCTCCCGCGTACGCTCAGTGACCGACACCAGCATGATGTTCATGATGCCGATGCCGCCTACCAGCAGCGAGATAGCCGCAATAGAACCCAGCAAAACAGTCAGCACCCCAGTGATCTCCTCAAAGATGGAAATAATATCTACCTGGCTGATCACCGTAAAATCGTCATCATCTTGGCCCAGTGGATATTCGCCATCCGGGAAGAGTTCATTGCGAATGAGCAAGTTGTTCTCAGCCGTGCGCAAGGCGAATTCCAACTGCTCGGCATCCAGCCAGGCAAGCAAATTGAACTGTCGAGCATTGGGATGGTTCAATTATGGGCTGAAATAGGTTGACACTTTTGTGCCCCCGCCCGGCGATGAAATCGCCGGGCTACAGAACGGCGCCGGATAAATTCCGGCTAAAACTAGGGTTTCGAGGGCAAATAGC